>JBDTOA010000218.1:0-3806 GCA_039933475.1 Dermatophilaceae bacterium | reverse complement strand
GGCGGCTTGCTCGTCACGTCGAGCACCACACGGTTGACCTCGGGTACCTCGTTGGTGATCCGGGTCGAGATGCGGGCCAGCACGTCGTACGGCACGCGGGTCCAGTCGGCGGTCATGGCGTCCTCTGAGGAGACCGGTCGGAGCACGATCGGATGACCGTAGCTGCGTCCGTCGCCCTGCACACCAACAGATCTCACTCCAGCCAGCAGAACCACTGGGCACTGCCAGATGTCGCGGTCGAGGCCTGCGGCGGTGAGCTCCTCGCGCGCGATCGCATCCGCGGCGCGCAGGATCGACAGCCGCTCGGCCGTCACCTCGCCGACGATGCGGATGGCTAGACCGGGACCCGGGAACGGCTGGCGCCAGACGATCGCCTCAGGAACACCGAGCTCAAGGCCGACCTGACGGACCTCGTCCTTGAACAGCATGCGCAGCGGCTCGATGAGCTTGAACTGAAGGTCATCCGGGAGCCCACCCACGTTGTGATGTGACTTGATGTTGGCGGTGCCCGTGCCCCCACCGGACTCGACGACATCGGGATAGAGCGTTCCCTGGACCAGCCACTCGACGGGATGCTCACTCCCAGACCCGACCAGGTCGCGCGCCGCCTGCTCGAAGCAGCGGATGAACTCGCGGCCGATGATCTTGCGCTTCTGCTCCGGGTCCGAGACGCCCGCCAGAGCGTTCAGGAACTGGTCGCGGGCATCGACGACGACCAGGGACACACCAGTGGCCGCGACAAACTCCTTCTCCACCTGCTCGGCCTCGCCAGATCGCAACAGCCCGTGGTCGACGAAGACGCAGGTCAGCTGGTCGCCCACCGCGCGTTGCACCAGCGCCGCGGCAACCGAGGAGTCGACCCCGCCGGAGAGCGCACACAGGACCCGGCCCGTACCGACCTGCTCACGGATCGCCGCCACCTGGTCCTCGACCACGTTTGAGGCAGTCCAGTCAGCGACCAGACCGGCACCGCGGGTCAGGAAGTTCTCCAGAACACGCTGACCGTAGGTGGAGTGGATGACCTCCGGGTGCCACTGCACGCCGTACAGCTTGCGCTCGTCATCCTCGAACGCAGCGACCGGCGCGCCCGAGCTCGAGGCCGTCACCTTCATCCCCAAGGGCGCCCGGGTGACGGAGTCGCCATGTGACATCCACACCGACTGCTCGGCCACCTGGCCGTGGAACAGGGTCGAGGTCAGGTCGTACACCGTGGCCTGGGTCGAGCCGTACTCGCCGCCACCGGTGTGGGCCACCGTGCCCCCGAGGGCCTGGACCATCGCCTGGAAGCCGTAACACATCCCGAACACGGGCACCCCGGCCGTCAGCAGCCCCGGGTCCAGCTCCGGGGCGCCCTCGGCGTAGACCGAGGAAGGCCCACCGGAGAGCACAAGCGCGGCAGGGTCCTTGGCGAGCATGTCGGCCACGGACATGGTGTGCGGGACGACCTCGCTGTAGACGTTGGCCTCGCGAATCCGCCGGGCTATCAGCTGGGCATACTGCGCCCCGAAGTCGACGACGAGTACCGGCCGGGCGGAAAGCGAAACGGGTATTGCGGACAGCGAAACAGGCGCGTCAGTCACCCGGCAAGGCTACCGGCCAGCTGCGCCTCGACCTCACCGGCGACCTTCCGCTCGACGAAGAACGGCAGGAGGGGGACAAAACCCGAGAGCATGATCCGGATCATCCGGGGCAGGCTCCACCCGACCTTGAACCCGAGGTTGGCGATCGAGATAACGAAGACGAAGTAGATAGCGCCGTGAATCGGGCTCCAGACGGAAGAGGCGCCGCCCTTGCCGAACCCACCGTTGATCACGATGATCACGATGAGCACGAAGAGTGCGCATCCCGCCGTGATCGCCATGACCTTGAAGAACGCCAATGCCTTGCGGGCTGCGGCTTCATCGAGGGTCGGACGAACCTGCTCGGACATTCGTTGCCTTTCCTGACTCGTAGTCGTCTCGGACCATCTTCCACCACATGTAGGCGGCAAAGAGGGCAAACGCCCACCATTGGAAGGCGTATGCCGTGTTGCGCCAGGAGAGGCCCCCTGAAGCGGCTGGCGGAGGGACCCGTTGTACAGCAGGGGTCACGGTCGAGGTCACATCGGGGACCTCGGCTGTGGCAAAGATGAAGGCGTTGTAGATGACACCGGGCCAGCGGTTGACCAGCGTGGCCAGGTCCAGGCTGGTCAGCTGCCCGTCTGGCAGGGGCGCATCGGACCCAGAGGCGTTCTGGGTGGGCGCCTCTCCCGGTGTCAGGGACCCCGACACGGTTACCTCGGCGTTGACATCGGGCGCGGTCGCGACCGCCTGCTCCGGATCGGCGACAAATCCGCGAACGACGGCGAGCCGCGCGCCCGAGGAACGCACGACCAAAGGTGTCACCACCCAGTAGCCGCGAACACCTCGAAGCACCCGTGGCGTCACCAGCACCTGCCCGGCCCAGTCATAGACGCCGCTCGCGGTGACCCTGCGGCCGTCGCCGTCGGGGGGAAAGGGGGCGTGGGTGAAGAGAACTCGGTCAACGTCCGCGACCGGCATTGACGCCGGCGCCGAACCGACCTGCTCCGCCCGGCCGTGGTCGCGGGCGACACTGAGCTGCCAGAAGCCGAGCATCGTGAAGCTGACCATCACGACAAGGACCACCGCGAACAGCCCCAGCCATCGGGGTTTCACAGCGGTCCGCAGCACGGCCTCAGGCTATTTCACCCCAGGCGCCTCACCACACACGCCATCCCGTCGTTAATGGTTTGGTTCGCACCCGGCTCCCCCCTAACGTGAGAGCTGCGATGCAAAGACTGCCCTATCCGGACCCCGGAACCCCTGACCTGCGCAGCCCCCTGAGGTTCCTGGGCTGGGTGGCGCGTGGTCAGTGGCGCACCCTGTTGGGCGGCGTCTTCTTCGGTGTGATCTGGATGGTCAGCCAGGCGCTCTTCCCCGCAGCTGTCGGCAAGGCGATAGACCTTGGCATCATCGCCAGCAACCCTCAGGCGCTGCTGACCTGGGGCGGGGTTCTGGTCGCGCTGGGCGCCGTCAGCGCGCTGGCCGGAATGATGCGCCACCGTTTCGCCGTCGAGAACTGGCTGCGCGCCTCCTTCCGGTGCATGCAGCTGATCGGCTACAAGGCGGCGGACACCGGCGAGGCACTCCCTCGCCGGATGCCAACGGGCGAGGTGGTCGCGACCGTTGCCTCCGACTCGATGCGCCTCGGTGGCCTGTATGACGTGTCCGCACGTTTCGCGGGCGCGATCGTGAGCTACGTCGTCGTGGCCTTCATCCTGCTGAGCAAGTCCCGCCCTCTGGGACTGGTGGTCCTGATCGGCGTCCCCGTCCTGGTCGCCTCGCTCTCGCTCATCCTGCGCCCCCTGCAGAAGCGCCAGGCCGAGCAACGGGAACAGTCCGGCAAGCTCACGACCCTTGGTGCCGACACCGTTGCCGGGCTACGCGTGCTGCGGGGCATTGGCGGCGAACAGGCCTTTCTGCGCCGGTACCAGCAGCAGTCGCAGCGGGTCCGAACGTCCGGGGTTCACGTGGCCGGCGTCCAGGCAAGCCTCGACGCCGCGCAGGTCCTCCTGCCAGGCGTGTTCGTGGTTCTCGTGACGTGGCTGGGCGCCTTGTTCGCCCTGGAGGGGACGATCACGCCGGGCGACCTCGTCCAGTTCTACGGGTACGCCGCGTTCCTTGTCATGCCCCTGCGCACCGCCACTGAGTTCGCCGACCGCGCCACCCGGGCGCACATCGGGGCCCGAAAGATCATCCGGGTGCTCGAGACCGACCCGGACACCCAGGACAGCCCCGACAGCCCCG
>JBDTOA010000217.1:0-3811 GCA_039933475.1 Dermatophilaceae bacterium | reverse complement strand
CAAGATGACGATCTGGGGCAACCACTCCGCGACCCAGTACCCCGACATCTTCCACGCCGAGGTCAACGGCAAGAACGCGGCCGAGCTGGTCAACGACCAGGCCTGGCTGGAGAACGACTTCATCCCCACCGTCCAGAAGCGGGGCGCCGCCATCATCGCAGCGCGCGGCTCCTCCTCGGCCGCCTCGGCTGCGTCGGCGACCGTCGACAGCGCCCGTGACTGGATGGGTGCCTCCACCGAAGGCGACTGGCTCTCGATGGCCGTCGTGTCCGATGGTTCCTACGGTGTCCCCGAGGGCCTCATCTCCTCCTTCCCGGTGACCACCAAGGCCGGCAGCTGGGAGATCGTCCAGGGCCTCGAGATCGACGCCTTCTCCCGCGCCCGGATCGACGCGTCGAGCGCCGAGCTGGCCGAGGAGCGCGACGCGGTCAGGGAGCTCGGCCTGATCAAGTAGGCCCGACTCGCTGGCCCAGAGCTCAGCTGCCCGTCATGCACCTTGTGCTGGCGGGCAGCTTGGCGCCCGCGCCCCCTTAGCCCCTCGGCCGAAGGTCCAGCGCGATGACGATCACAAAAAGTGCCAGACCCATGCCGGCCAGGAACAGCACGTCAAAAACGCGTGAGCGCACCACCAGGCTGCCCGCCCGGGCTCGTGGCAAGGCAAGGCGCAGCAGCGCAGCAACGACCATGGAACCCGCGACGACAAGGCCACCAGGACGAACCCGGTCCAGGCCGATAAGGGCCATGCCCGAGACCAGCCCGGCAGCGACCAGCCAGAGGGCGCCGAACGAGCCGGCGGTCATGAGCGAGCGGCGCGCTCGGCAGCCTCCACGACGTTCCGCAGCAGCATGGCGCGGGTCATCGGCCCGACGCCGCCGGGGTTGGGCGTGAGCCATCCGGCGACCTCGGCCACACCGGGGTGGACGTCGCCCACCACGTGGGACTTTCCGTTGTCGTCCACCTCGCGGCTGACTCCCACGTCGACCACTGCAGCACCCGGCTTGACCATGTCGGCCGTAATGATGCCCGCGACCCCGGCCGCAGAGACGACGATGTCGGCCTGCGCCACGTGCTGCGCCAGGTTGCGCGTCCCGGTGTGGCACAAGGTGACGGTGGCGTTCTCGCTGCGCCGGGTCAGCAGCAGACCGAGCGGCCGGCCCACTGTCAGCCCACGACCGATCACGACCACGTTCGCTCCGGCAATCGGGACGTCATAACGGCGAAGAAGCTCGATGATGCCCACCGGGGTGCACGGCAGGGGTGCGACCGCACCGAGGACGAGGCACCCGAGGTTGAACGGGTGCAGCCCGTCGACGTCCTTGCTCGGGTCCACCCGGGACAGGAGGGCAAACTCGTCGAGCCCGGTCGGCTGCTGCACCAGGAACCCGGTGCAGGCCGGGTCAGCGTTGAGGTGGTCGATGACAGCCTCGACCTCGCCCTGGCTGGTCCCGGTGGGCAGGTCGTACCGGATGCTGGCGATTCCGACCTCTGCACAGTCCCTGTGCTTGGCGTTGACGTACCACTGCGTGCCGGGGTCCTCGCCAACCTGGACGGTCCCGAGCCCGGGGACGACGCCGATCTCGGCCAGGACCGCGATCCGCGCCTTGAGCTCGTCCTTGATGGTTGCCAGGGTCGCCTTGCCGTCCAGAGTCCGTGCGGTCATGCCCGGAATCTTTCCACAGGCTGCGCTCGGTCCCCGCGGGGCCGGGTCCTGCCGTGGGAAACTGACACGGCACTGGTGGACAAGGACGCGGCATACGAGGGGCTGGACGTGACGGTGCGAGAGGGCGGCACGGGGCCTGGGGCTCGCGAACGGGACCCTGACGCACCAGAGGGCTACCAGGATCTGGTCCGGATCGGCACGGGCGGCTTCGCCACCATCTACCGGGCCCGCGACGGCCGCTTCGACCGGGCTGTCGCGCTGAAGGTCCTGCTCCCGGAGAGCCTCGACGCCCGTCAGCAGCAGCGCTTCCGCACCGAGTGCCTGGCCACCGGCCGGGTCTCGTCGCACCCCAACATCGTGACGGTGTACGACGCCGGGACGACCCGTGGCAACCGTCCGTGGCTGGCCATGGAGTACTGCTCGGGCGGTTCCCTGGCCAGCAAGGTTGCCGCCGAGGGTCCTCTCGGGGTGGCCGAGGTCATCGCCATCGGCGCCCGTCTGTGTGGCGCCCTGAGCGCGGCCCACGAGGCCGGGATCCTGCACCGCGACGTCAAACCGGCGAACGTCCTGCTCACGTCGTACGGCGAGCCCGCCCTCGCCGACTTCGGGATCGCCAGCGTCTTCACTGTTGATGGCACCGGCAGCGTCGCCCCAGAGACCGCTGCGTACACGGTCGTCCACGCGGCGCCGGAGATCCTTCAGGGAAGGGCCGGCAGCCCCGCGGCCGACATCTACTCGCTGGGCTCGACCCTCTGCACACTCCTGACCGGCGAGGCACCGTTCGCGAAGGCGGCGAGCGCTGGTCTTGCCCCGTTGGTGGGCCGGATCCTGGCCAACGACCTGCCGGCCCTTGCGATGCCAGATGTCGGTGTCGGTGTCGGTCTGCGTGCCGCTGTCCCTCCCGAGCTCGAACGCCTCCTGCGCAGCTGTATGGCTGCCGAACCCCAGGACCGTCCGGCATCCGCAGCCGAGCTCGGCGTTGCCCTCACCGAGCTGGGCCAGCGGCTGAGCGGCGGCGGGACGGACGAGCACCCCGGTGCACCGCGAACCAGGTCCCGACGCCGGCTCCTGACCGGGAGGGTCACGATCCCGGGCATCGCGCTTGTCGCTCTCCTTGGGGCATTCGCGACCTGGGGACCAGCTCATGGCCCCGCAGCGTCGGCCCCCTCGAGGTACAGCCCCCGGAACGTTGTGGTGAGCCCGGGCCGCGACAGAGGGGAGCTGGTGGTGTCGTGGACCATGCCGACACGACCGGACGTCCTGGCCACCGTTGTCTACGAGGAGGGCAACGCGAGGGCCCGGGCGCTGGTCAGCTACAACGCCAACCCTGAGGCAGTCCCCCAGACCACCTTGCTCGGGCTGGCCAGCGGTCGGCAGGTCTGCGTGTCTGCCGCCCACCTGGTTTCCCGAGGCGATGTGGTCACCCGTGTCCCGAGCCGGGTCGTGTGCGCGGTGCCGCGATAGCTCAGGACCACCCCGCGATGAAGGCCAGAACTGTGACCGAAACAACGAGTTTTGCGCCGTTCGCGCATACCCATCCCCGTATGCTGCCCAGATGGACCACCACCAGCAGCCAGTTCGTCTGATCAAGGTCCTTGACCAGACCAGATGCATCGGCTGCCACGCGTGCACGACGATCTGCAAGAGCGAGAACGAGGTCCCGCTTGGCGTGACCCGCACGTACGTCAAGTCCGTCGATGTCGGAGTCTTCCCGCAGGTACGCAGGGCCTTCCAGGTCACCCGCTGCAACCAGTGCACCGATGCGCCGTGTGTCGCGGCGTGTCCCACCGGTGCCATGTTCAAGCGCAAGGACGGCATCGTCGACTTCGACAAGTCGGTCTGCATCGGCTGCAAGGCCTGTATGGCGGCCTGTCCCTACGACGCCATCTTCATCAACCCGCAGGATCACTCGGCCGAGAAGTGCAACATGTGCGCCCACCGGCTGGACATCGGCCTTGAACCCGCCTGCGTCTCCGTGTGCCCGGCCGAGGCAATCCTCGTCGGCGACCTCTTCGACCCAACGTCGAAGGTGGCGCAGCTGGTCCAGCGCCGCCCCGTCCAGGTGCGACGTCCCGAGAAGGAGACGGGTCCGGGTGTCTTCTACCTCGGTGCCCACCAGGCCACGCTCGACCCCTTGGCTGCGGCCCGACC
>JBDTOA010000216.1:0-3817 GCA_039933475.1 Dermatophilaceae bacterium | reverse complement strand
GTCCCACGACGTTCGCGAGGAGCCGGCCGCGGACCGCCAGGTTGGCATAGCCGAATTCGCGCCCTTGTTGGCCCTGCTCCGCGGCCATCCGCGCGAGGTGCGCCGCGAGGCGGTCGGCCCAGCCGACATACCTGCCTGGGCGTTCTGGGTCGGCGTCGCTCATGCCTTCGGTGAAGGAGTCCCCGATGGCCACATAGCGAGTGAAGGCCATCCCCGCACGGGGTGGAGCGTTCAAGGCAACCTCCAGTCGATCGGGTCGGCGCCCTGTCGACGCAGTGCGTCGTTGGCGCGGCTGAACGGCCGGGACCCGAAGAAGCCACCGTGTGCGGACAGAGGGGAAGGGTGCGCGCTCTTCAGACAAGGTACCTCCCCGAGCGCTGGTTCGAGGGCCTGCGCGTCACGCCCCCACAAAATGGCCACAAGCGGCCCGCCCCGCTTGGCAAGGGCCGAGATCGCCTGTGCCGTAACGATTTCCCACCCGGCGCCCCGATGACTTGCCGCGGCACCCGGCTTGACGGTGAGTACCCGGTTCAGCAGCATGACACCCCTGTCCGCCCACGGTGACAGGTCTCCGTTCCTGGGTCGGGCCAGGCCAAGATCGGTCTCAAGCTCCTGGTAGATGTTCTGCAGGCTGCGCGGGATCGGGTACACGTCCGGCGCGACCGAGAACGACAACCCGACCGCATGGCCGGGGCTCGGATAGGGGTCCTGCCCGACGATCAGCACGCGCACCGCGTCGAAGGGCTGGGCGAACGCCCGAAGGATCAGCTCGCCAGCCGGCAGGTATCCCCGGCCGGATGCCCGTTCCACGCGCAGGAAGGCTCCGAGCGCGGCAACCTGTGCTGTAACAGGGGCAAGCGCAGGAGCCCAGGATGGGTGGACCAGGTCGGTCAGGGTGCGAACAGAGGGCACAACCATCAATCTAATCGCGGCCGGCCCCGCCATAGACTCCGGCGGTGCATGAATTCAACGCAGACACCGAAGCCTTGGGTGAGGCGATCCTGAAATACGTCGAGACCCGGATGCGACTCCATCCGGTGCCCCTGGACGGGCCAAGGACGCTGGACGAGCTCCGAGCGGTCGCCGGCAACACCATCACACCCGAGGGCATGGGCGGCCTGTCGGCACTGAGGCTGTTCGGTGACGAGCTGGCAAAAGCCTGTCTGTCCAACGACCACCCGCGCTACCTTTCGTTCATCCCCTGCGCGCCCACCGAGGCCGCGGCGATGTTCGACCTGGTCGTCGGCGCCTCTGGCATCTACGCCGGGTCCTGGCTCGAGGGCGCGGGGGCCGTCTACGCCGAGAACGTCGCTCTTCGCTGGATCGCCGACCTCGCCGGGCTGCCACCTGAGGCAGGAGGCGTTTTCGTCCCCGGTGGCACGGTCGGCAACCTGTCCGCGTTGGTGACCGCGCGCTCGGCCGCGCGGGCACGGCATACAGGGTCGGGTTCGACCGCGCCCCGACCCACCAAGGTCGCGGCCCAGGTCGAGGCGCACTCATCGATCACCACCGCGTGCGAGGTCATGGATGCCGAGCTCGTCGGAGTCACCAGTGATGAGCACCAGCGGCTGAGCGGCGAGAACCTGCGTGCCGTCCTGGAGGCGGAAGGGCCCGAGACCTTCTTCGCGGTGGTCGCGACTGCAGGGACGACGAACTTCGGCATCGTCGACGATCTCGAGTCCGTGGCGCGGGTCTGCGCGGAGTTCGGTATCTGGTTCCACGTCGACGGCGCGTACGGCGGGGCCGGTCTTGCCGCGCCCAGCGTTCGACCCCTGTATGCCGGTATCGAGCACGCCGACTCCTTCATCGTCGACCCGCACAAGTGGCTCTTTGCGCCGTTCGACTGCTGCGCACTGCTGTACCGCGAACCCTCGCTGGCCCGCTCAGCCCACACCCAGAGGGCGTCGTACCTGGACGTGCTCACTGATGGGTCCGAGTGGAACCCCAGTGACTACGCGATCGGGCTGACCCGGCGCGCCCGCGGGCTGCCGCTCTGGTTCTCGCTGGCTACGCACGGGACCAATGCGTACACCGCCGCGATCGAGCGGACGCTGGCGGTGACCCGCTTCGCCGAGGCGGAGGTCGCCAGACGCCCCTATCTCGAGGCCTTGCGCGAGGCCGACCTCTCGGTGCTGGTCTTTCGCCGCCTGGGCTGGGAGTCAGAGGACTACCACGCGTGGAGTGGCGAGATGATGCGCGAGGAGCTCGCCTTCGTCGTGCCTACCTCGCACGATGGTGAGACAGTGGCGCGGTTTGCGATCGTCAACCCGGCGACGTCCGAGGACGACATCCTCGCCATCCTGGACACCATGGCCTGATGTCTCCCGAAGTGGGCACAAGCTTGCGCAAGTGGGACCAATGGGACTGGTGTGACGGGGATCGGCGCCGCTTCGAGCGAGTCGCGCCCGGTAAATGACATCGATGTTATTTCGCGGCTACGATGGACCGGCAGGACAGACATCCGGAGGGTCACATGGAAGCAGCACTACAGATCGTCATCACGCCCTCGGGCGAGCTGACCGACCGCGACCGCGACATCATCGCCTTCGAGCGTCAGTGGTGGAAGTACGCCGGCGCCAAGGAGCAGTCCATCCGCGAGCTCTTCGACATGAGTGCGACCCGGTACTACCAGGTGCTCAACGCCCTCATCGACAACCCGATCGCCCTCGAGGCAGACCCGATGCTGATCAAGCGTCTGCGCCGGCTGCGTTCGACCCGTCAGCGCGCCCGTTCTGCCCGGCGCCTGGGCATGCAGATCTGAGCACACCCACCTGACCCGCTGGCGGCACCGTTTCGAGGCCCTGAAGAGCCTCAGACGGTGCCGCTGCTGTGTCCGCAGCGTGATCGGGATCGGCGGGGGAGAGATGGGGGCCGCGCAGCCCATCAAGGGAGCCTGCGAGCAGGGCCAGCGGCCCGCATCCCTCCCCCGCCAACCGTCAGATGGCAGGGCCAGCGGCCCGCATCATTGCCCGGCCATCCGTCATACCGGTCCGGCATTTGCACTCGAGGGGGTCGAGTGCTAATCATTGTGTTAGCACTCTCACCATGAGAGTGATAATCCTGACCGTCTGGTGAGGGTCGGAGAACGCGTGCGAACGGCGTACGCCAGATCCGGTCCGTCCGTCGCGGGCGCCACCGGTCACACATCCGTTTCGCGTGGGAGGTACCACCCGAATGGCCAAAATCATCGCTTTCGATGAGGAGGCTCGCCGCGGTCTCGAGCGGGGAATGAACATTCTCGCCGACGCCGTCAAGGTGACCCTCGGTCCGAAGGGCCGCAATGTCGTGCTCGAGAAGAAGTGGGGCGCTCCCACCATCACCAATGATGGCGTGAGCATCGCAAAGGAGATCGAGCTCGAGGACCCGTTCGAGAAGATCGGCGCAGAGCTGGTCAAGGAAGTTGCCAAGAAGACCGACGACGTGGCCGGAGACGGCACCACGACGGCGACCGTTCTGGCCCAGGCCATGGTGCGCGAGGGTCTGCGCAACGTTGCCGCCGGCGCCAACCCGATGGCACTCAAGCGTGGCATCGAGAAGGCCGTCGTGGCTGTCTCTGACGAGCTGCTGAGCATGGCCAAGGAGGTCGAGACCAAGGAGCAGATTGCTGCCACCGCCTCGATCTCGGCGGCTGACCGTCAGATCGGCGAGATGATCGCCGAGGCCATGGACAAGGTCGGCAAGGAAGGCGTCATCACGGTTGAGGAGAGCCAGACCTTCGGTCTCGAGCTCGAGCTGACCGAGGGCATGCGCTTCGACAAGGGCTACATCTCCGCGTACTTCGTCACTGACGCTGAGCGCATGGAGACCGTCCTTGAGG
>JBDTOA010000215.1:0-3823 GCA_039933475.1 Dermatophilaceae bacterium | reverse complement strand
CAAGCCCTTCGACTCGAAGGGTCCGTAGTGCGAGGACAGTGCATCGTTCATGGGTCGCATCGTTGGTTTGTTGGTGCTGGGGCTGGTGCTCGTGATTATCGGGTTTGCCAGTGCAGCGCAGTTTTGGCTCGCGATCGTCGGGCTGGTGGTGTTCGTTGCAGCGGGTTTCGTCGGCGCCATGCACCCCAGCATGAATCCGGTTGGAAAGAGTGAGCGCCAGACCTAAGAAGGTTGCATATCGCCAGCAGGTCCAGAGGTTGCGGGATTGCGGGAGCTGAATGTTTGACCCGTTCGCCACCGGGCATACATCCGTTGATGAACCACACCCACCTCGGCGCTGTTGTCGCCTTCCGAGGCAGGCAACGCATCCGACCACGGCCGAGGAACACCCGAGAGAGAGGAATGTCGATGGGGCTCACTGACAAAGCCAAGAACGCCGCACAGGACGCCAAGGGGAAGGTCAAGGAGACCGCTGGGAAGGCCAGCGACGACGAAAGCCTCGAGGCCGAAGGCAGGCGGGACCAAGCCGGAGCGGACGTCAAGCAGGCCGGCGAGAAGATCAAGGACGCCTTCAAGGACTGATGCTGCCTGCCCTGGCCCCTCGGCCAAGGGGGCTCAAGACGTTCTGGGCCGGTGCCCCTCGCGGAGAGGCACCGGCCCATTCACCATGTGGGGGAGTGACGGGACTTGCAGGGCCGCCGATCCCACCTCGACCTGCAGATCAGGGCCTCGACGATCACCCGTCCGTCATGCGCCTTCACCAGGTCTGGCGTGGTGCAACCCCGTCTAGGCTGCTGAGCTGGGGACAGGGGACGTGGCGACAGCGCGTGGTCTATTGCCTGGTAGCCAGATTGTGGAGAGCGCGCCCAGGGCAATGATGGCCGAGCCGGTGAGGATTGCGGTGCGCAGGCCGGCGTTGTAGCCGACGGGGGTGAGGGTGCCACCGCTGGCCCGGAAGACCGCGACCAGCACCGCGACCCCAAGGGCGACGCCGATCTCCCGGATCGTGGCGTTGGTCGAGCTTGCCGTGGCGTGGTCGTCAGGACCCATGTCGGCCAGAACGGCCGTGGCGCTGGGCGCAAACGTCAGACCCATCCCGATCCCTGCCAGCACGAAGCCGGGAACGAGGTCCGTGTAGGGGGTCGAGGCCCCGACGGCCAAGGCGAGCCACGCCAGTCCCAGAGCCTGCAGCGTCAGTCCGGTGCCGAGCAGCACCCGTACGCCGACCCGCGGCGCGAGGAGTCCCGCGATCGGCGCGACGATCATCGGCGCTGCGGTCCAGGGCAGCGTGCGGATCCCGGCCTGCAGCGGGGTGTACCCGTCGACGATCTGGAGGTACTGGGCCAGCAGGAACACAGCCCCGAACATCCCAAGAGTGAAGGCCAGCGATGCCACGTTGGCGACCGAGAAGCTGCGCGAGCGGAACAGGCGCAGCGGCACCAGCGGGTACGGCGTACGACCTTCGTGTCTGATGAACGCGGCAATCAGCGCCATCCCTGCGACAAGCGTCCCTGTCACCTGGACCGACCCCCAGCCCAGGTCGCCTGCTCTCACGATGGCCCAGACCGTTGCCAGCACACCCGATCCGACCAAGGCGAGGCCGAGGAGGTCCAGCGGCTGGCGACGGCCGTAGGACTCCGGCAGCGCGCGAAGGATCAGCGGGATGGCGACGATCGCGACGGGCACGTTGAGCCAGAAGATCGCCTGCCATGAGAATCCGTCGACGACGGCGCCGCCGATGACGGGGCCCAGTGCGACGCCAAGCCCAGAGACGCCTCCCCACACCCCGATGGCCATCGCCCGCCGAGATGCGGGCACCGCGCCGGCGAGCAAGGTCAGGGACAGGGGCATGATCGCCGCGGCACCAACGCCCTGCACAGTGCGGGCGGCGATGAGTGCGCCGGTGGTGGTGGAGAGCGCCGAGCCGATCGAGGCGAGCGTGAAGGTGGCGATCCCCATCAGGAATACCCGGCGCCGACCCCAGCGGTCCCCGAGGGTGGCTGCGGGGAGCATGAGGGTGGCGAAGGCGAGCGTGTAGGAGTTCACCATCCACTGGAGCTGCTCGACGCTGGCCGAGAGCGCGTGCTGGATGACCGGCAGCGCGCTGGTCATGACGAGGTTGTCCAGGGTGGACATGAACATGGGCAGAGATGCGGCCGCGAGGGCCAGCGCGACCGGGACGGCTCGCCGGGTGACGCGAGAGGCGGGGACGGGAGGGGCGGTGGCGGTCATGTCGACTCCTGTATGCATCGGATGATTACTAACCGTTCCGAATGTATGCATCGACTGATAACATGTCAAGCATGAGCGTGGAGCTGGAACGACGAATGACCGCGAACGAGCGCCGGGAGCAGATCCTGCAGGCGGCGCTGACCGTCTTCGCCGACGGCGGATACGCCGGAACCACCACCGATCAGGTCGCCCGCGAGGCAGGGGTCTCCCAGCCGTATGTCGTCAGACTGTTCGGCGGCAAGCAGCCGCTCTTCGCCGAGGTCTACTCCCGGGCAAGCCGCCGCGTCGTCGACGCCCTCGCTGCGGTCGCGCCTGGACCAGACGCCAAGCGGGAGATGGGTGAGGCCTACGTCGGGCTCCTGGCCGATCGGAACCTCCTGCTGCTGCTCATGCATGGCTTCGCGGCCGGTTCGGAGCCAGAGATCGGGCGGCTCGCTCGGTGGACCCTCAGCGAGGCGTTCCGGCTCTATGTGGAGCGGACAGGCGAGGGCCCTGACGAGGCTCGGACCTTCGTGGCCCACGGGATGCTGATCAACGTGCTGCTTGCCGTCAACGCGACCGAGTACCTCGGTGACAACTCGGCACTGGACGCCCTTGCCGCGTGCACCTTCGGTAGCGCGCTGGGCGCGGCGCAGGCAGGCGCGTCAGCCTCTCGGTAGCTTGTCGACTCGCCGGTCAGACCCAAGACAACGGGGGGCAGCGATCGGTCACGGTCCGCTGCCGCCACCAACGAGTCGCCATGCGCCGTCCGCCTGCCTGAGCAGGGTGTAGAAGTAGGTATGAAGCCCGTCGGGCATTGAGGCGCCGCCGCCTTCGGTGATGAGATTCGTGGAGAAGATCGCCTGGTCACCGGGAGTCGCCGGGTCTCCCACTGGCGTGTACGACTTCACGCGCAGATACCCGCAGAGCTCGCCGTTGTCGAAAGTGAAGGTACTCGTGGCCAGCGCGTGCGCGGCTTTGCAGTCGCCGGTTTTCAGGGCCCGCAGATACGCACTGAGGACTTCGGCTGGCGCCGCGTCCTTTGACGGCATTGCGATGGGGCCCGGTGACGGACTCGCGCAGGCGGAAAGCGCCAGCAGGCTCACAGCTGCCGGCGCGGCCAGACGCAAACGTCTCATTGGCGGACCATACCCGTCGATGGTGCCGTGACGGCGACAAGCGCTCTGGACTCCGGTCTAGGGTGAAACCATCATCTGGATCAACGCAACTCACGGAGCACCTATGTCAGCGAACCTGTCCGAGACCGACCTAGAGCTGATGCGTAAGCAGTTCTCGGCCAACCCCAGGAACCGGGTGGCTCAGAACGCCGTGGCACAGACGTCGATCGACGAAGTCGCCCTGGACCGAGAGGTCGTCGTCGGGATCGACACGACAGTGTCCAACCTGCTCGACGACTGGAGCGTCACGAACCAGAAGAAGAGCGGTCGCTGCTGGCTGTTCGCCGGACTGAACCTCCTGCGGGTGGGCGCCGCGCAGCTCATGAACCTCAAGGAGTTCGAGTTCTCCCAGAACCACCTCATGTTCTGGGACAAGCTTGAGCGGGCGAACTTCTTCCTGGAGTCGATGATCCAGACAGCGGACCGGGACCTGG
>JBDTOA010000214.1:0-3833 GCA_039933475.1 Dermatophilaceae bacterium | reverse complement strand
CCGGGGTCGGCCGGGACATCAACCGCCACCACTACACGCGTGCCGAGATCGACCGCGACCTGACCCGTCCCGTGGTGGTCGCGCTCCTCGCGCTCATCCGCCACCGCAACACCCACCCGGCATTCGCCGGGGCGTGCGTCGCGGGAGGCCAGGACGACCGGATCAGCCTGACCTGGACGCACGGTGCGCACACCACGTCCCTGGAAGCGAGCCTCGGCAGCAGGCGTGCGACGCTCACGTGGACCGGGACCGATGGTCAGGTGCACCGATGCGACAACCTCCTCGACCTGTAGAGCCCTCTCGACAGCCGATCCTGGTCGGCCCCGCCGGCGTACGGTGCGCGTATGCCCAAGAACTTCGTCGCCATCCGGTACACAACCGCGCTCGTCCCGATCTTCAGGCTGCTCGGGCTAGGGCCGGCGAGGTCTGGCGTGTGGGTAGGTCGCGAGTCGCTGCTGGTCACGATGGGGTGGGGTTTTCACGCCGAGATTCCCCGACGGGCGATACGCGAGATCCGACCTGATGTCGCGGCCGTCCTTGGTTGGGGCGTCCACGGCTGGCGTGGGCGGTGGCTCGTCAACGGCTCCTCATCCGGACTGGTACGCCTCGAGCTGGACCCCGCGGTGCGTGCATGGGTCATGGGCATACCCGTGCGGCTGCGAACGCTGAGGCTGAGCCTTGTTACCCCTGACGAGCTGACGCGGATGCTGTCAGAACACCACTAGACCCCTGCCGTCGGGACCGGTCCCAGGACAGGCGCGTCGGCGACCATGCTGCCTTCCTGCCACGGCCACAGTCCGGCGGCGTCGGGGTAGAGCACCTGGAGGGCCGGCAGCGGGCCCTGGCCCGGGATGGCGAACATCGAGTTCGCCGCAAGCAGGTAATCGGCGCTGTCGCGAACCTCCAGCAGCAGCGCGGGTACGTCCTCGTCGAATACGTCGTCTGTTCGCCCAGGTTCCCAGTGGCGAGTCTTGGCGACAACCTGCAGACCCATCGAGTTCAGGACACTCTGAGCCGACTCCGGGCTCAGGCCGAAGACGATGAGCTCAGGGTGGTCGAGCTTGGCCAAGCCCACCGTGTAGGCGAACGCCGGCGTATCCGCCCCGGCGCCCACCCACTGGACCATCAACCCGCACCGGTCGATGATCTCCCTGATCAGGTCGTAGTGCTCGCCCGCCACGTCCTTGTCCGTCATCGCTGGCCCAGCCCTTCGCGTCCCCGGGCAGGCGCATTCTGCGCGTCGCCGCGGTCGACCTCCCACCGTACCTTCCCGTCACCACCGCTTCAGACTCCCCGGCACGGCGGCCGGGTCGAGGGACCAACGACTCTATTTCGCGAAGGAAAAGAGGGACAAACTGGCCGTAAGCAGGTGGCGTCTGAACGGTCACACGCGATCCTTGTGGTGCCGGTCCTGTGTTTGCTTCGAGCCGCCGGCCGGCGGTAATAGTCGAGGGGGCGCCGAGATGTACGACCAGCGGTTGTTCCTTCAGAAGTTGTCACGCTTCGCGAAGGCGCCCGCGCGCTACGACCTCGACGCCGCCCTTACTGATCTGACTGAGAACGTCACTGCCGTCTTGGGTCTTTGCGGAAGTGGTATCACGATGGCCAACGACGGGCTCCTGCGTTATGTGACAACGGCGACCCCGGCTTCGGCAGAGCTGGAGCGCGATCACGCGAAGCTGCACCCCTGCCCTTGCCGGGACGCCTACACCACAGGTGAGGTGGTCCGGGTTTCCGGCCTGTGGAAGGAGTTCGCCCGCTGGCCGGAGTTCGCCGCTACCGCCGCCCGCGTGTCCGTGGCCGGTCTCGCCGCGATCCCGATGTGGCTTGACAAAAAGGTGATCGGAACCCTCACCCTCTACTCCACGGAGCCAAGGCAATGGTCGGATGAGGCACTCGCGGTGGCCCGGGTGATGGCGGACCTGGCGACCAGCTACGTGGTCAACGCCTCCAAGCTGCACCAGCAGGAACAGCTCAGCGAGCAGCTGCAGGTAGCGCTGAGCTCCCGGATTGTCATCGAGCAGGCCAAGGGGATAACCGCCTACCAGTCCGCGGTCACGATCGATCAGGCCTACCAGCGCATACGCACTCACGCGCGTAACAACAACACCAGCCTGCGGAAAGTTGCCGAGGCCATCGTTGGCGCGGGGCTTCACGTCTGAGCTCGGCGTCCACGGCCTGCGAGGCCGCCGGCAAGCCGCGCCATTGGCCTCAGGGCGCCAATGAGCCGCCGAAGATCTGCCAGGCGAGCAGGGACTTTGCCACGAGGCTGAGCACCAGGTAGGTCTTCTCACCGTAGGCGTAGTCGGTCCACTTTCCGATCCTGCGGTACTGGAGCCACTGGTTGAGCCCGAAGCTGAAGAAGAGGACCACCTCGGAGAGCACGATTCCGTAGACGAAGCCGGGGACGCTCGTGGAGCCGAAGATGTTGAACGCGATCGAGATCCACGGTGCGAGGCCGACGATCGTGCCGAACCAGAAGGGGAGCATCGTGGTCGCGGTCCGACCTGGTGGGTTCATCACCTCCTGGAGCCAGCCGAAGAGGATCATCGCGACGTTGGCGCCGGCGATGCAGATGACGGCGTTGATGCCGGTGATACCCGAGTAGAAGCTGATCAGGATGATCATCAACGTGGCGCTCACGGAGTACTCCACCCACCGGAAGCGGTTGATGCCAGCCTTGAGGTCACGCTCATAGGTGCTGCGAGACACGGTCGCCGTGAGCAGGTGGTCGAGGGCTGCCAGCCCGAGGAAGACGGCAACGGCCCAGCCGATCGGCACGTCGAAAAGTGCCGCAGGGGCTGGGACAGCGGTCCCCGGCGGTCCCTCAGGGATGGACGAGGTCACGGTGATCGCAAAGCTGCCGGCGAGCACGAGGATCACGGCCGCCTGGGCGAAGTGCAACAACGTCAGGCCAAGATTCCATGACCGCAGGCTGGCCAGGCGCTGGTCCGTGACGCCGGTGGCCACCGGCAAGGTGTCGGCCCTGTTCATGACTTCTCCCTCGATCGCACCGCATGGCGGCAGTTGACGCGGACACCCACACGAACCACGCGGTCGGCCGGCCGTTGGCGGCAGCCGGACCTTGCCTGCCTTTCAGACATCGCGCGCCAGCATGAAGAACTCCTGCCGGGAGGCTGCGTTCTCACGCAGTACTCCGTGGACCGATGACGTGATCGTCCGCGAGCCCCTGGCCTGGACCCCGCGGATGGACATGCACATGTGCTCGGCCTCGATCACCACACCGACTCCCTTGGGGGCGAGCTTCTCCTGCAGCCAGTTCGCCACCTGAACCGTCAGGCGTTCCTGCACCTGGAGGTCTCGGGCGAAAAGCTCCACAACGCGGGCCAGCTTGGACAGGCCAAGTATCCGTTCGCCTGGCAGGTAGCCGACGTGCGCGATCCCGGTGAAAGGCAGCATGTGGTGCTCGCACAGGGACTGCACCGGGATGCTCCTGGCCAGGACCAGCTCGTCATAATGCTCGTCGTTGGGGAAGGTGGTGAGGTCGAACTCACGGGGCGTCAGCATCTCGGCGAACGACTCCGCCACCCGGCGGGGAGTATCCGCCAGGTGCGGCGAAGCGGAGTCACGACCGAGGGCCAGAAGCAGGTCTCGCACCGCCTGCTCGGCGGCTGGCAGGTTGACCTCCTGGCGGCCATGCAAGACGCGCAGACGCCGGTTCCCGTCCGAGCCGCCGGTCGGCGCCGCGACTGTGTGCTCGAGTTTGGTGATGCTCATGGCCGGTCCTTTCCGAGAAGTGTTCGTCGAAGGTCTGTCGAGGGTCTGTCCATATCTTCGAACACCTCAGGGTGGGATCGATATTCCCGCACACT
>JBDTOA010000213.1:0-3882 GCA_039933475.1 Dermatophilaceae bacterium | reverse complement strand
CTGCCGGCATGCTCGTAGCGATGAGCACTGGCGGCGTCTACCGGACGGCCGACCAGGGCGTCACATGGACGCCCAACAACACGGGGATCAGAGTGCCCTACCAGCCCGACCCCTATCCGGAGTTCGGCCAGTGCGTGCACAAGGTTGCCCGGGACAGCGCCAACTCCTCGCGGCTCTACGCCCAGAACCACCACGGCGTCTACCGCTCGGATGACAACGGGGCCACGTGGACCTCGATCGCCGACGGGCTGCCGACCGACTTCGGCTTCACGGTCCTTGCCCACCCGGGGAAGGGCGACACCGTGTGGCTGATCCCGGTCATGGCCGACGGTGAGCGAATTCCCCCTGGCGGCCAGCTTCAGGTCCAGCGTTCGTCCGATGCCGGCGCATCGTGGGTGACCTGCTCCGACGGACTACCTGCGCCGTCGTACACGTGTGTGTTGCGTGACGCGGCGGCGGTGGACACCCATGAGCAGGCAGGGGTCTACTTCGGGACCCGCAACGGAGACGTCTTTGCATCGGCCGACGAGGGGGACACCTTCTCCCGCATCGCCGAGCAGCTGCCGGATGTGCTGTGCGTTCGGGCGGCCGTGCTCACGTGAGCGAGGGGGTGCGGATCATTCTGCCCGGTGTCTTACGAGAGCTGGCCGACGGTGAGGGCGAGCTCATCATTCCTGTTGGCGGTGAGGCAACACTTCTGCGAACGGTCCTGGACGCGGCGGTCGTCACCCGGCCGCAGCTCGGCGCCCGCATCCGGGACGAGACCGGCGCCCTTCGCCGCCACGTCAACGTATTCATCGACGGGCTGGATGCGCGCCCGGCTGGCGGCCTTGATGCCGTGGTCGGTCCCGAAGCGGTCGTCCACATTCTTCCGTCGGTCGCTGGCGGATGACCTGCGATGCCCAAACCTGAACGCACCCTGCTGCTGCTCCGGCACGCCAAGGCCGAGCAGACGCACGGTGCGCCTGACCACAGTCGTGAGCTGGCGTCGCGAGGGCGCGATGACGCCCGCGCCGTCGGCAAGTGGCTGAGTGATCCGTCGCACGCTCCGAGTCCCGACCTTGTCATCTGCTCAACCTCAGAGCGCACCCGCCAGACCCTTGAAGGTCTTCTCACCGGTGGGGCCTTGGTGGGAGAGGTGCGCTTCGAAGAGCGTGTGTACGACGCCGGCGCCACATCTCTGCTGGATGTTCTTCAGGAGGTGCCGGACTCGGTCGACACCGTCCTGATGATCGGCCACGCTCCCGGAATACCAATGCTGGCAACGGCGCTGGCGCTCGAGGGTCATGGGCCTTCAGAGCCTCTCGAGCATCTGTCCAAGGGCTTCCCCACTTGTGGCCTGGCGATTCTTGGGTTCGAGACCAGCTGGGTGGCGCTGGCAGCCGAGACGGCCCACCTGCGCGAGTTCGTGGTTCTGAGGGGCTGAGGTCCCGCAAGCTTGTCCGCGGGTCGAGATCGAGGTCTCAGTCTGTGGGAGGGGTCATAGAATCCTGAACATGACTCAGAGCTCAGCCCCAACGTCCGGTCAGCCCGACATCAAGCCGCGCAGCCGCGACGTCACCGACGGGCTCGAGAAGGCCGCAGCTCGCGGCATGCTGCGCGCCGTCGGTATGGGCGACGACGACTGGGTCAAGCCACAGATCGGGGTCGCCAGCTCCTGGAACGAGATCACGCCCTGCAACCTGTCGCTGGATCGGCTCGCGAAGGCGGTCAAGGACGGCGTGCACGCGGCCGGTGGCTTCCCGCTCGAGTTCGGGACCATCAGCGTCAGCGACGGTATCTCGATGGGGCACGAGGGCATGCACTTCTCACTGGTCAGCCGCGAGATCATCGCCGACTCGGTTGAGACCGTCATGCAGGCCGAGCGTCTTGACGGCTCCGTCCTGCTGGCTGGCTGCGACAAGTCGCTCCCCGGGATGCTCATGGCCGCCGCGCGCCTGGATCTTGCGAGTGTCTTCCTGTATGCCGGGTCGATCCTCCCTGGCGTCGCCAAGATGAGCGACGGGTCCGAGCGGACGGTCACGATCATCGATGCCTTCGAGGCAGTCGGGGCTTGCGCCGCGGGACGAATGAGCCGCGACGACGTTGACGCCATCGAGCGCGCAATCTGTCCGGGTGAGGGGGCCTGTGGTGGCATGTACACCGCCAACACGATGGCCTGCGTTGCAGAAGCTCTCGGGATGTCGCTGCCCGGAAGTGCGGCACCGCCGGCCACCGACCGTCGCCGGGATGGTTTTGCCCGCAAGTCCGGCGAGGCAGTCGTCGGTCTGTTGCGGCGTGGCGTCACCGCACGTCAGATCATGACCAAGGAGGCGTTCGAGAACGCCATTGCCGTGGTCATGGCCTTTGGCGGGTCGACCAACGCCGTCCTGCACCTGTTGGCCATCGCCAACGAAGCCGAGGTTGACCTCTCCCTGGACGACTTCGCACGGATCGGGGCCAAGGTGCCTCACCTGGCCGACGTCAAGCCGTTCGGCCGCTTCGTCATGACTGACATCGACAGAGTGGGCGGGGTTCCCGTCGTGATGAAGGCGCTCCTGGATGCTGGCCTGCTGCACGGGGACTGCCAGACGGTGACCGGCCGTACGGTGGCTGAGAACCTCGCTGACGTCCGTCCGCCGGACCCGGATGGTCAGGTCCTGCGCGCCATGTCCGAGCCCATTCACAAGACCGGCGGCCTCACCATCCTGCGAGGTTCCCTGGCGCCCGAAGGTGCTGTGGTCAAGTCCGCCGGCTTTGACACGAACGTGTTCGAAGGCAGCGCGAGGGTCTTCGATGGCGAGCGCTCGGCGATGGATGCCGTGGCGAATGGCTCCTTGAAAGCCGGGGACGTGCTGGTCATCCGCTACGAGGGACCCAAGGGTGGCCCGGGGATGCGCGAGATGCTGGCCGTTACCGGCGCGATCAAGGGGGCTGGTCTCGGTAAGGACGTGCTCTTGCTGACCGACGGTCGGTTCTCGGGAGGCACAACCGGGTTGTGCGTCGGACACGTGGCCCCAGAGGCAGAGGACGGTGGCCCCATCGCCTTCGTTCGGGACGGTGACCGGATCCGGCTGGATGTTGCCGCCGGTACGCTCGATGTCGACCTGACGCCGGAGGTGCTGGCCGAGCGCGCCATCGGTTTCACCCTGCCTGAACCCAAGTACACGCGGGGCGTCCTGGCCAAGTACCGCAAGCTCGTCGGCAGCGCCGCGCAGGGCGCCGTCTGCGGCTGATCCGGTCCATTTGCCGGACAACCCGTCCGAATGTTGAGACTTCACGCACACCTGGTTGACACTTCGCCACCCCTGCCTGCACGGTTGGCGCGTGGCCCGAATCCTCGTACTTCCCTAGCGCGCAGACTCTTACCCGAGTCAGCGCGCTGCCCCTCATGTCCGCATCCGGACCGGGGGGTTTTTTTGTGGAGACGGTTCGTCCATCACGGACCGCTCGGATCACGAACTGCAAGAGACGCTAGCTCTTGAAAGCGGTGACGAAAGTGACTGAAGTCAAGGCCCCCGGGCCCGACTCGACCCCAGACGCGTCCGGGATGGCGAGTCCCTCGCCGGCCGATCTGGCTGGTTCGACCCGGGCCGGCACGGCAACCGCCAGCGAGCCCGCCCAGGTCACCGGCGCCCAGAGCCTGGTCATGGCCCTTGAGGCGTTGGGCGTCGACACCGTTTTCGGGATCCCTGGCGGGGCGATCTTGCCGGCATACGATCCCCTGCTGGACTCCACGAAGGTGCGGCACATCCTCGTGCGCCACGAGCAGGGCGCCGGACACGCGGCTGAGGGCTATGCGTCGGCCAGCGGCAAGGTGGGCGTGTGCATGGCCACGAGTGGTCCGGGCGCCACCAACCTGGTCACGCCGATCGCGGACGCCTACATGGACTCGGTGCCGAT
>JBDTOA010000212.1:0-3884 GCA_039933475.1 Dermatophilaceae bacterium | reverse complement strand
AACCTGAGCGCCGAGCAGGTGCTGACCTTTGCGGCCGGCGTCTTCGTCACCAGCCCGCGCAAGGTCCACAACCGCGTGGCGATCGGCGGCTTCGGAATGACCTCGGACGGGCAGTCGATCGTCCTGCTGGATGCGAACGCCAGGCGCATGTTCGCCGACATCAAGGATGGCAACCTGTTGTGATCGTCTTTGCGACGACTTGCACGAAGTGATCGAGGTTCGCAGGGCCCGCGCCGGCGACGTGCGCTCAATCCGTGAGCTGGTCCGACCGCTGGCAGGCAACACGCTGACGCCCAAGGACGCCGTTGCGTACTACGAGGCACTGCAACAGTTCCTGGTCGCTGAGGACCTCGACATGCCCGGCCGGATCGTCGGTTGTGGCGCCCTGCACGTGATGTGGGAAGAGCTGGCTGAGGTACGCACCCTCGCAGTTGACCCGGACTTCGCCCGGCAGGGCCTGGGAGGGCGGCTGCTGGAGACGCTTATCGATGACGCCCGGGCACTTGGCCTGCGACGCATCTTCTGCCTCACCTTCGAGGTCGGCTTCTTTGAGAGCCATGGTTTCTCGCCCATCAACGGGCAGGCCGTCGAGCCCGATGTCTACGCCGAGCTGCTTCGCTCGTACGACGAGGGCGTCGCCGAGTTCCTTGACCTCGAGCGGGTCAAGCCCAACACCCTGGGCAACACCAGGATGCTTCGTACCCTCTGACCCGGATCGACGAGCTCCGCGAAGGTCAGCGCCCGGGCAGCCGCAACCTCCGGTGGGACAGGCGCTCCACGAGCCCGTCCGCGACCAGGCTGTCGAGACAGCGTTCGCGCTGGGTGTCATCGGCGGGCCAGGCTGCCTGCACCTCAGCAGCCGACGCCGGCCTGCTCGCTTCCCTCAGCACGGAGAGGATGGCTCCACGGCACTGCCGGTCGGTCTGAAGGAAGGGCTGGGCTCGGCGGACCGGGCCCTCGTACGCCGGTCGGCCCGCCTGCCGCCACGCGCACAGGTCCTCGACCGGGCAGCTCGGGCACCGGGGGGCGCGCGCCGAGCAGACGAGGGCGCCGACCTCCATCACCGCGACGTTCCACCCGCGCGCGACGCTGGCCTCAGCCGGGAGGAGAGCCGTGGCCAAGGTCAGCTCGGCCCGTGAGAGCGATGGTCCAGCCTGCCCAGCCCCATCGATGACTCTCGCGAACACCCTGCGCACGTTCGTGTCCACGACAGCGGCGCGCACTCCGAAGGCGAAGGAGGCCACCGCGGCTGCGGTGTAGGTGCCTACGCCGGGCAGCGCAAGCAGCTCCGCATGGGTGCGTGGCACCTCGCCTCGGTGTCGTTGGACCATCACCACGGCGGCGGCGTGCAGCCGCAGGGCCCGCCTGGGGTACCCGAGCCTTCCCCAGGCGTGGACAGCCTCACCGGTCGCCTCCGCAGCCAAGGCGCCAGGTGAGGGCCAGCGCGACATCCAGGCTCGCCAGACGGGTTCGACGCGAGCTACCGGCGTCTGCTGCAGCATGACCTCGGAGACCAGGACACCCCACGGCGTGGTTCCGTGCTCCCGCCACGGCAGACTTCTCGCCTCCAGGGCGTACCAGTCCAGGATCCGTTCGTGCAGGAGGGGAGCAGGCACCTCCAGGGAGGCGCGGTCGATCATCTCCACCGCTCAGACGTAGCGCTCGAGAATGCTCGACTCGGCCAGCCGGGAAAGCCCTTCACGCACCGCACGGGCACGTCCTTCACCGACACCCTCGACGGCCATGAGGTCCTCGAGGTTTGCGGCCAGGAGCTTCTGAAGCCCCTCGAAGTGATCGACCAGCCGCTCCACGATGGCGCCCGGCAGCCGGGGCACCTTGCTCAGGAGCCGGTAGCCGCGCGGGCTGACGGCCGTGTCGAGGGCGTCTCCTCCGATGGTGAATCCCACGGCCTTTGCGCCAGCGGCCAGGTCGAGCAGCTCGGTGGACGTGAGCTCCATGAGGTCTGCCAGGACCTGCTGGACCGTGCCGGTGTTGTGGGCCGCCTCGAGGTAGTCGCGGATCACCAGCTCACGGTCATTGCCCAGGCCACCGGTCAGCTCGGCAAGCTGGAGGGTCAGCAGCCGGCCGTCGGTGCCGAGCTCGACGACGTAGCTGTCGATCTCCTCGCTGATCCGCCGGACCATCTCGAGGCGCTGGAGCACCGAGGCGACGTCGCGGACGGTGACCAGGTCCTCGATCTCGAGGGCGGACAACGTTCCGGCGACCTCGTCCAGGCGCGCCTTGTAGCGCTCGAGGGTCTGCAGTGCCTGGTTGGCGCGCGAGAGGATCGCCATCGAGCCCTCCAGGACGTGGCGCCGGCCGGCCACGTAGAGGGCGACAATCTGCATGGACTGGCTCACCGAGACCACGGGGAAGCCGGTCTGCTTGGCTACCCGTTCGGCGGTGCGGTGCCGGGTGCCTGACTCGTTGGTCTCGATCGAAGGGTCCGGGAGCAGCTGCGTGGCGGCGCGAAGGATGCGCGTGCCCTCGCGGTCCAGAACGATCGCGCCGTCCATCTTGGCGAGCTCGCGCAGTCGGGTGCTGGAGAAGTCGATGGCCAGTGGGAAACCGCCGGTCGACATCGCCTCGACCACCTTGTCGTGGCCGAGCACGATCAGCGCCCCGGTCCGCCCGCGAAGAATCCGCTCGAGCCCGTCCCGCAGCTCAGTCCCGGGTGCAACCGCCGCCAGGGTGGCACGGAGCAACTCTTCGTCGCTTCCTTCCACAGTGATAGGTCCCCTCGGGTTCAGCTGATGGTCGGGTCCGTCTGGCTGGTCAGATCCGTCGCCGGATCACACACGACTCGGCTGGCGGCAGTCTACGGCCACAAGGCGTCTTTGCGCCTCTTGTGACCTGCCCTTGGCATGGGTGACACTGACTCCCGTCTTGAGCCGCACCTCAGACGGGCTGGGTCATCAGGCTCACGGCGCGATGGATGTCTGAGACCTCGATGACCAGCATCTCCTCCGGTATGGGGCCCGATCCGAGTGACCCGGCCGGAACGACCGCCCCCCTGAACCCCAGGCGTGCAGCCTCAGCCAGCCGGCGGGGTATGCCCGTGACGGCCCGGATCTCACCGGCCAGGCCGACCTCCCCCATGGCGACGGTGCCGTGAGGAAGAGCCCGGTCGAACACGGAGCTGGCCATGGCCAGCGCGATTGCCAGGTCCGAGGCCGGTTCCGTGAGCTTGACGCCGCCTACTGTCGAGGCGTAGCAGTCGGCCTGCCGGACGGGCACCCCCGCGCGCTTGTCGAGGACGGCCAGGATCATGGCGACCCGGGCGCTGTCCAGCCCGCTCGTGGTGCGCCGCGGCGAGGGTGCCGTCGTGGCCGCAAGAAGAGCCTGAACCTCGGTCACCAGCGGGCGCTTGCCCTCAAGAGTCACAGTCACGCAGGTGCCAGGAACGACCAGGTCGCGGCTGGAGAGGAAGAGGCCGCTGGGGTCGGGAAGCCCGACGATGCCCACGTCGGAGAGGTCGAAGCAGCCCACCTCGTCAGTTGGGCCATAACGGTTCTTCACCGCGCGGACCAGCCTCAACCGGGAGTGACGGTCACCCTCGAACTGGATCACGACGTCGACCAGGTGCTCGAGCACCCTCGGCCCGGCGATCGAGCCATCCTTGGTGACGTGTCCCACCAGCAGGATCGAGATGCCGCGCGCCTTAGCCAGCTGGATCAGTGAGGCTGCCACCTCGCGGATCTGCGAGACGTTGCCGGCCGAGCCCTCGACCTCGCTGCTCGCGATCGTCTGGACCGAGTCGATCACGACGAGGTCAGGACCGACCTGCTCGATCTGACCAAGCACGGTGGCCAGGTCGGTCTCGGCCGCGAGGAACAGGTTCTTGGCCATGGCCTCGATGCGTTCGGCCCGCATCCGGACCTGCG
>JBDTOA010000211.1:0-3891 GCA_039933475.1 Dermatophilaceae bacterium | reverse complement strand
AGTCAGGGGCTTCGTTATCTCGCAGGCGTCTGGTGGATCGAACCGGCAGTGTGCTTCGGTATCGATATGGCGCCCGATCTGATCGTCAACCGCACACCGCCGAACCTCGCCGTGGGCTGGACCTCGCGACGCCGTGCTCCGCTCCGGTGACCACGTCCAGCAGGGTCTCGGCGAGCGCGGATGACTCGGCGCGGCGCGCCTACGCGTCGCTCGCGCGGCGCGATCCGGTCATGGGCGAGCTCATGGCGCGCGTGGGCAGACCGGATCCGTTTGCGTGGGATGGCAGCGACCTCGCGGGCGTGGGCCTTTTCTCCGGGCTGGCGCTCCACATCGTGGGGCAGCAGATCTCCATCCCGGCTGCTCTGACGATCTTCGGTCGGCTCGGCGACGCAGCGGGTGCCCGACCGCCATCAGCCGCGGGCATCGCCGAGCTCGACGAGGCACAGCTCAGGGGAGTCGGCCTCTCGGGAGCCAAAGCGCGAGCCCTCTACGAGCTCGCAGCAGGTATTGGCGTCGGAACGGTGGATCTCGACGCATTGCGTGCAGTCGATGACGCCGAGGCGATCCGCATCCTCTGTTCACTGCGAGGCGTGGGACCGTGGTCCGCGCAGATGTTCCTCATCCATCAGCTGCACCGCGCCGATGTGCTCCCCGCCGGGGACATCGGCATCCGCAACGCCATCCATCGTGCGTACCGTCTGCCTGAGCGCCCAAGCGAGTCAGACGTCGCCTCTCGTGCCACCGCCTGGGCTCCGTACCGCAGCTATGCCGCGGCTCTGCTTTGGGGAGCTCTCACCACGACGTAGCCGCCCGGCCCCAGCTCGACACCGATGGTCTTGTGAACGTCGTGCACCCGGCAGCTCACGTCCAGCAGTGCCGTGCTGAGAAGGTGTCCTTCCCTCTGTGACCTAGGTCACAGAGGGAACTAAGGTGTCCCTGCCTTGACGACTCATTTGTCCGCGGATCACTGTTGGAGTGTCAGCCAAGGGATGGTCACGCGATGGTCACGGGGTGGGTAGGTGTCGGCGAACCAGTCGCGCGCGACCCCATGACAGCGGAGCTCGCGGCCAGGTTGCTGGGACTGGGGGACAGGCCAGCCCTCAACGGTCATCAGCCCACGGAAGTACCCCGCGTAGAACGCCGAACTGCCCTCCGGGACAGGAGGTCGCGCCCGTCTGTCCCGTTCGGCGCAGGATCGGACTCAGGCCCGATCACCGTGACGTGGCGTTCGATCATAGAAGGGTGCAGCCGCGAGCTCCGGGAACGCCTCCTCTCGTCTCCCGAGGAGGACTGGTCCAACGATGCTTCGATGCTCCTTGCACTTGCCTCCAGCTTCCGCAGCACCCGAGCAACCAACCCTTTCGCGGCGATCGACTACCTCGACGCGGCCGATGAGCTGCTAGAAGGCCTGGATGACGTGCATCCGGCCCTCAGGGTTGTTTCGCCCATCGTGCGCTCCGTGACGTACCGCGAGCAGGGCCACTTCGACGATGCACGACACCAGCTAGGTCTGGCCCGTGATCAGCTCTCCTCGGCAAAGATGCCGTTGCGGTCCCGGATCGAGCTGCACGCGGTGATCCTGCAGCACACAGGAATCTGTCAGATGTTGGGGAACGAATTCGACCTTTCGAGGCGCACCCTGTTGCGCGGGCTCCGGTTGGCCGAAGAGGGTGCGCCCTGGTGCCCGCGGGCCGAGGGCTACGGATGCGTTGCCCTGATCGACTTCCTGACCGGAAGCGTCGGCAGCGCCGAGGTCAAGATCAAGCAGTCGCTCAGCTCACTTCCTGCATGCGAAGACCCCACCGGTTTGTGTGTCACGCCAGCGCTGCTGACCCAGGCGCTCATTCAGATCGAGGCTGGCGAGCTGGCAGGGGTCGCCACCAGTCTTGACGTCATCGCCGGAAACGCCGCGGGCACCGAGTACGAGCCACTGATCATGTACGCATTGGCAACCCATCGCGAGTCGCTTGGTGAGGAGGACAAGGCCTTCGAGGGGCTTCAAGAGCTGCAGCTCCTCATTCGCGGATGGGATCCGAACCTTGCCCAGCAGCTGCATCACCTGGCTCGCAGCTCAATTCTTACCAGGAGGCGCGAGATCTCGGGGGTACGTGACCTGGTCGCGCAGCTGAAGTCTGATCCGTCGCACTGGATCTGCCCTGCGCAGGTTGAGGCTCGGCTGGAGCTCGAGCTCGGCAACTTCGAGCGCGCCTTGGACCTCACCGGCGAATGTCTCCGCCTGGGCGATGACCACGCACCCCGTTCCTATGCCTACGCGAGCCTGATCAACGCCGCGTCCCGGATGGCGCTCGGCGACCTGAGCACTGCGGACGCGATATTCGGGCGCTGTTTGGCCCAGGCAGGATCCCGGGGACTGCTCCGTCCGTTCACCAGTCTTCCCCAACCGCTGCTCACCTCTCTGGTGAACCGGGCGAAGATGGCCCCGCACCCGGAGGCGAGTGGGCTCCTTGAGAAGATCGCCGCAGCCCTGCCGGCCGAGGTGCCGCCGCCATCGCGCCTGTTGAGCCCGGCAGAGTCAGCGATCCTGGGGCACCTCGTCGCGGGCGAGTCGCAGGCACGCATCGCCCGGCTGCTCACGATCTCCCCGAACACGGTGAAGTCGCACGTGCGCAGTGTCTATCGCAAGCTGGGGGTTACCAGCCGCAGCGGCGCAGCTCAGCGCGCCAGGACGCTCGGAATCATCGGGTAGTCACCCCAGCTTCACCCCAGCTTCACCCGCGGCCCCTCATCCTGTTCAACAGGCAACCGGTGGTTGCATGGGTTCGTCAGAGAAAAGAGACGGATCCATGAAGTCAGCGACTGGTTGCATGGAACGGCACTTGGAGGGCCGGGATGCCTCTGACCACGTCCGTCAGGTCGTAGCGCTCATCCCGGCGCATGATGAGGCAGCGGGCATTCGGCAGGCTGTGGAGGGCCTGAAAGCCCAGACCGTTCCCCCCACGCGGATCATCGTGCTGGTCGACAACTGCGCGGACGACACGGCAGCGATCGCACTGTCTGCGGGGGCGGAGGTTTTCCAGACAGTCGGCAACGTGCACAAGAAGGCCGGGGCGCTCAACCAGGCACTCAGACACCTTCTCCCTGAGCTTTCGGACGAGACTCTTGTGCTTGTTCAGGATGCCGACTCCACCCTGGACATCCCTTTCCTCGAAAACGCTGCGGTCACCCTCACCGACCCACGCTTGGGGGCAGTCGGCGGGACCTTCAGGGGATGCAAGGGAGCTGGGTTCGTGGGGCACCTGCAGCGCAACGAGTATGCGCGTTACGCGCGGGACGTGCGCCGCCTGAAGGGAAAGTGCCTCGTCGTGACCGGGACGGCCGCCGTACTGCGGGTCAGCACCATTCGACAGGTCAGCGCGGCACGTGTCGCAGGCTTCATCCCCGCAGGAGATGGGCAAGGCGGGGTCTACGACACCACGGTGCTCACCGAGGACAACGAGCTCACCTTCGCGATCCGCCACCTCGGCTACGAAGTACTCAGCCCGATCGGTTGCACCTTGGAGACGGAGGTCATGACCTCATGGCATGACCTGTGGTCACAGCGGCTCCGGTGGAAGCGCGGAGCACTGGAGAACTGCTTCCAGTACGGCCTCACCCGCATCACGTGGCCGTACTGGGGCCGTCAGCTTCTCGCCCTCCTAGGTGTTCAGGTGACAGTTGTCTATCTGAGCACGCTGGTCTGGGCGGCTGCCACCAACACCTTTGCGTTCAGCGCCTTCTGGATCGGAGTCACAGGGATCTTCATGGTCGAGCGGATCATCACCGTGAGCGACCGGGGGTGGAGGTACATGCTCCCGGCCGGCCTGATGTACGAAATCGTCTACGACCTGTTCCTCCAGGGCGTCCACGCAACGGCCTACGCGGCCGTCCTCT
>JBDTOA010000210.1:0-3891 GCA_039933475.1 Dermatophilaceae bacterium | reverse complement strand
TTCGGACACCTGCCGGCAGACGTCCCCCCTTGCCCCCGAAACGTGGGCCGTCTTCCGGCCAAACGCGGCAGAAGGACCGGCCGGGAAGCCAGGCGCGACGAGCTAAGGTGCAGCGGTGTCATCGACCGCCCGCGCCCCGATATGTGCCACAGACAGGTGATGGCAGACTCTTAGGACATCCAAAGGAGGCGCACCATGCTGGGACGACGCGGCACAGCCGCACCAGCTGCGCCCACTGTTGGCGAACCCGCCGGGCACGTGCTCCGAGCGAATGGCGTCGCCAAGAAGATCGACGAAGCAGTGTTGCTGTTGCCCACTGACGCCGAAGTGAGCGGGGCAGAATGCGTCATCCTGCGAGGACCGAACGGCAGCGGCAAGACGACCCTGCTGCGCATCCTCGCCGGCACGGTAGCCCCGTCCGAGGGCGAGGCCACCCTTGACGGTTCGCCGGTCGACGAACGGGACGACCTCACCCGGAGCGTGATCGCAGCTCTGATCGGCGCACCCGCGACCTACCGCGACCTGACACTGGTGGACCACCTCGTCCTGATCGACTCGACCTGGGGCCAGGCTGGACAGGGTGCTGGCGACAGGGCCGACGAGATCCTCGAGCTGCTCGAGATCGAGCACCTGGCAGAGCGGTTCCCCCATGAGCTCTCATCCGGCCAGCAGCAGCTCTTCCACCTCTCGATGGTGCTCGCGCGCCCCTCGTCCATCCTCATCCTGGACGAGCCCGAGCAGCGGCTCGACACGGACAAGCGCGAGCTGCTCACCCGAATCCTGCTGGACCGTATGGCAGTTGGCAGCAGTCTGCTTATCGCCTGCCACGACCCGGCAATGACCGAGGCCCTGGCTGACAGCATCATCGACATCCAGCTCGCATGAACGCTGCGGACAAGGATCGGCTGCGTCAGGTCCGCGCTGCCATCCTCGGCAACCGCCAGGACACCTCCTTGAGCTCCACGCTGTATCCCGTCTACGTCGCCGTGATCGCGGCTGGGAGCTACGGGATCCCTGCCTCCCAGCAGGTGTTCCGATCTCTCGACATGAAGTCGCTGGCCGACCATGCCGGAACCCCGCTGGGGGTAGTCGTCGCGGTGGCCCTGGGAGCATCTCTCCTGGCCGGCGTCCGGCTGCTAGGACGGTTTCACGGTCCGGTGGTGCCCCCGCTGCCCTACCTCGAGCTGGTCGTCACCAGCCCAATGCCGCGAAAGGTCACGCTGGCCCGGAACTGGCGGCTCAGCCTGGGCGGCTCGACCGTGGGTGGGCTCCTGATCGGCGCGGTCGGGGGTGCGGGCCTTGCCATCGCGAACGTCGCGGCACCGATCGTGCTGCTGCCAGCCACCGTCATGGGTGCGCTTCTTGGCGTAGTGGTCGCCGAGCTCTGGCTGCAGGGTCAGCTCCATGGGGCCCTGGATGCGCCGCGGCTGAACTACAGGAGTAACACCTCATTCCTGAGCAGTCGCCGAAACGCGTTGGCACGACTGGATATCGCGAGTCTGCAAAGGCAGGCTGCGAGCAACGTGACCATGGGCGGAGCCGCCCTCGCCGGGGATCTCCGAACCATCCGCCTGGACGCCGCACGACCCACAACCCACGCCCGACGGGTGCGATTGAGGCCCAGCAGGCCGCTGGTGGTGATCGCCCGCCGTGACCTTCTAGGTCTGCGCCGGGCGCCAGGGTCGGCACTGTATGGGTTGAGCTTCAGCCTCGCCGGAGCTGCGGGCCTGATGCTGTCCTTGCAGTCGCCGCAAACCCCGACGATGGCCCCGCTGGTCAGCCTGCTCCTTTGCCACCTCGGCTTCGGCGCCTGGTGCGAGGGTCTGCGACTGCACGCCGACAACTCGGGCACCTCGCGACTCCTTGGACTGCCCTACCGTGACACGGCGCTCGCGCACCTGGCTGTGCCCCTGTCCGCATGGGCGCTGACCACCATCCTCATCGGGGCGGGTCTATGGGCGGCGGGCCTCGTCGGGCCCGCATCACCGGTCTGGGCCCTCGGCGTCGGGGCCCTGCTGGCCGGGACCCACCTGATGGCGGCTTTCCGTGGGCTGCCGCCGGCCGGCGTCTTCGGACCCCATGCAGGGGTGCCGGCGATGATCTTCTGGTACGCCAAGCCGCTGCTGGCGACCCTCATCGTGGGAACAGCCACCGCTGCGTGGGCCGTTCGCGCCAACAGCCCGGGCGATGCTTTCCTCTGGCTGGTGATCCTCACAACCGGAGTGGTCGCCTGGGGCCTCCGACTGGTCGGCAAACGAGACCGGCGAAGCTGATCGCCGGGCGCGGCTGGGCCGTCAGCGACCGCTGATGCGGTCGGCGACGCGGGCAAGCGGTGACGTCGTCGTCCGGCCGTCGCTCTCCTGACGGTCGGCGGCGCGGTAAGCGACGTAGAGGGCGCGAACTCCCAGCCACCGCAACGGTTCGGGCTCCCAGCGCCGGACATGATGCCCTACCCAGGGCAGCCGGGTGAGCTCCGTATCACGGTCCAGGACCAGGTCGCGAAGCGTGCGCCCCGCGAGGTTGGTCGCGGTCACGCCATGACCCACGTAGCCGCCAGCCCAGCCCAGGCCGGTGCTGCGGTCCAGGTCCACCGCTGCGCACCAGTCCCGTGGGACGCCAAGGACCCCGGACCACGTGTGCTCGATGGGCACATCGCGCGTCGCGGGAAAGTGCTGGTGCAGGATCCGGGTCAGCTGGTCGAGCGTTGCTGAGCGGGTCTCACCGTGGTCGTCCCAGCGCGAGCCGTAACGGTAGGGAATCCCCCGACCACCAATGGCGATCCGGTGGTCGGCGGTCCGCTGGATGTAGCTGAAGGAGTGTGCCTCATCGGCGATGAGCTCGGCGCCCCGCCAGCCGATCTGCTCCCAGACCGACTCGGGGATCGGCGCGGTGACCAGCATGCTGCTGTTCATCGGCAGCCAGAGCCGGGGGCTTTCCACATTGGCCGTGAAGCCCTCCAGGGCGCGGATGACGTACGACGCGTGCACCGTGCCATGCCGCGTCACCGCTTCGTGCGGGCGGATCTCGGTCACCTCTGTGCCCTCGAAGATTGAGACCCCGAGCTTCTCCACCGCCGAGGCAAGCCCTCGCACCAGCTTGGCCGGCTGGACGCGGGCGCAGTGAGGACTCCAGAACGCGCCCTGACCGCCGGCAACCTTCACCCGATCCGCGAGACCCGCCGCATCCAGGACCTGCAGGTCCTGCTCGCCCCACCCCTCGCGACGCAACGAGGGCACCTGGGACGACAGCCGTTGCGCCTGCGCCGGGTTCGTGGCGACCTGCAGGAAGCCGTCCTTCTGGATGTCGGCGTCGATCTCCTCAGCCGCAGCCACGCTGATGACCTCGTCGACGGAGGCAAACATCTCCTTCTGCATCGCGATGGCAGCTGGCCACCCATGCTCTTTTGCATACCGTCTCAGCTGCCCGGGAGGTTCGGCGCTGAGCCAACCTCCGTTTCGACCAGAGGCCCCGAAGCCCGCGAACTCCTTCTCCAGCAACGCGATCCGCAAGTCGGGCTGGGCCTTCTTCAGGTAGTACGCCGTCCATAGGCCCGTGAAACCGGCGCCGACGATGGCCACGTCGACGTCGAGGCTTCCGTCGAGTCCCTGGCGTGGCGTCGGAACACCAATGCCCCGATACCAGAAGGACACCTGGCCGTTCTGGAAGGCCTCGGCCTTGCTCACCGGAAGGCGTCCACGCCGGTGAGGGCCTGACCAACCACCAGGGTGTGCATCTCGACGGTGCCCTCATAGGTGAGGACTGACTCGAGGTTGTTGGCGTGGCGGATGACTGGGTACTCCAGCGAGATGCCGTTGGCGCCAAGGATCGTGCGGGCGGTGCGGCAGATCTCCAGTGCCTCACGGACGTTGTTGAGCTTGCCCAGGCTGACCT
>JBDTOA010000209.1:0-3901 GCA_039933475.1 Dermatophilaceae bacterium | reverse complement strand
CGCGAAAGAAGGGCCGGGCCTACTCCAAAGGCAACCGGCAGAAGGTCGCCCTGGTCGCAGCACTTGCCTCTGACGTCGAGCTCCTCATCCTGGACGAGCCAACGGCGGGGCTGGATCCATTGATGGAGAGCGTGTTTCGCGAGTGCATCCAGGAGGAGCGGCCCCGCGGTCGCACGGTTCTGCTGTCCAGCCACATCCTCTCCGAGGTCGAGCACCTCTGTGATCGGGTGAGCATCATCAAGGACGGACACACGGTCGAGACCGGGACCCTGGCCGAGCTCCGTCACCTCTCGCGCACCCACGTGGAGGCCGTGCTCATGGGTCCCGTACCTGTCGACCTGGTGACCTTGAGCGGCGTTCATGACGTGGTCGCTGACGGCAACAAGCTGACCTGCGAGGTGGACACGGCTGATCTCGGCGAGCTCTTGTCCCGGCTGACCGCCGTCGGCGTCACGACCCTGCTCAGCGCCCCACCCACACTTGAGACGCTCTTCCTGAGGCACTACGCCGCCGCGGGAGCCTCGCCGAGCGAGAAAATGGCGTGAGTACCCTTACCAGCACACGCGATCCAGCGCCCGGCGCCCCGGCCATGAGTGGCGAGTCAGCGGGCGGAATGACCGGGTTGTGGCCGATGACGCGCCTCGCGCTCCGTCGCGACCGTTTGTGGTGGCCGGCCTGGATCGTGCTGATCTGCGTGCAGGTCATCGCCACCGCGGGCGCCTTCGAGTCGCTGTATCCCACTCCCCAGTCAAGGCTCGGCCTCGCGAGCACGCTGGGTCAGAACACATCGCTTCGCGCGTTGTACGGGCCGCCGTTCGACCTCACCAGCGCCGGTGGCTTCACCGCCTGGCGCATTGGCGGGTTCGCCGCAGCGGTCATCGGGCTGATGAGCCTGCTTGCGGTCATCAGGCATACCCGAGCCGAAGAGGAGGCCGGGCGCCTCGAGCTGTTGCGCTCAGGGGTCGTGGGTCGGCACGCACCGCTGGCGGCGGCGCTCCTGGTCACGCTGGGTGCCAATGCCATCCTGGCCCTTATCGTCATCGTCGGTCTGGTCGCCGAGGGTGTTGCGGTGCCCGGGGCCATTGCCCTGGGGCTGGGGTTCCTTGGGTGTGGCCTTGTGTTCGCCGGGGTGGGTGCAGTCACCGCCCAGATCAGCGAAAACGCCCGTCCGGCAAGGGGAATGGCGGCTTCGGTTCTGGGGGCGGCATACCTGCTGAGGGCGGTCGGGGACAGCTCCGACGCGACGTGGCTCAGCTGGCTCTCCCCCGTGGGCTGGGCCCAGCAGGCGCGAGCGTTCGCCGGGGAACGGTGGTGGGCACTGCTCCTACCACTCGTGTTCGGTGTTGGCCTGATCGTGCTGGCGGTGTCACTGGAGGGTCGACGTGACTTCGGGTCGGGGCTACGCCCATCCCCTCTCGGCCCGGAGCGCGCCGGCGCGAGGCTGTCGACGGTCGCGGCGCTGGCCTGGCGGCTCCACCGGGGGTCCTGGCTGGCCTGGACCATCGGGGTCGCCATCTTTGCGGGAGCTCTGGGCTCGGTTGCCAATGGCGTGCTCGACATCTTCAAGGGCAATGCGCAGCTCGAGGAGATGATCCAGCGGCTCGGCGGGACCCAGTCGCTGATCGACGCCTTCTTCGCCGCAATCCTGCCGCTGCTGGCCACCGTCGCCACGATCCACTCCGTGCAGGCGATGTTGCGGCTGCGCGTGGAGGAGACCGAGACCCGCGTCGAGCAGGTTCTCGGCACCGCTGTGACCAGGACCCGGATCATGGGCAGCCACCTTGTGCATTCCGTCGCGAGCCCGCCGATCCTGATGACCGTCGTCGGGCTCTCCGCCGGAGGCACGTATGCCGCGTCCGTCCACGACGCGAGCAAGGTCTGGCCCGTGCTTGGCGGCGCTCTCGTGCTTGTGCCCGCGATGTGGGTGTTTACCGGGGTGACCGTGGCCCTGGTCGGTATGGCGCCCCAGCGCAGCAGCCTGGCCTGGGGTGCACTGGCCGCATGTGGCTTCCTGGGTCAGCTGGGGCCGATCCTCCAGCTGCCGGACAAGGTTCTGCGCATCTCGCCGTTTGCGAACGTGCCCAAGTTCCCGGGCGCTGACCTCGAGATTCTTCCGCTCGCAATTCTGAGCATCATCGCGATTGCCTTGACGCTAGCCGGAGCCCGGGGTTTTCGCCGACGCGACATCGGCTGACCCACCCCAACTGCCTTCCGCTTGTTGCGCCGAAACCACCGAATCGTGCCGGATTCAGGGCCCAGACGGTGGTTTCGGCGCAACAAGAGCGGCGTGAGGGTGGTCGAGGTGCCCGGGCCCTCGCGCCGCACTCCCGCTTCCCCCCTTGCCCAGCGAGGCACCCACGCGAGCGACCTACCAGGGCGCTGGTTCGTAGTCCTTGACGAAGCAGCCGTAGATGTCCCGGCCCAGCTCGCCCTGGACGATCGGGTCATAGACGCGTGCCGCTCCGTCGACCAGGTCAAGTGGGGCATGGAAGCCCTCCTCGGCCAGCCGCATCTTGGTCGGGTGCGGGCGCTCGTCCGTGATCCAGCCGGTATCGACAGCCGTCATCAGAATGGCGTCGGTCTCGAGCATCTCCTGGGCGCTGGTGCGGGTGAGCATGTTGAGCGCCGCCTTGGCCATGTTGGTGTGCGGGTGCCCCGGGCCCTTGTAGCTGCGGCTGAACTGGCCCTCCATCGCCGAGACGTTGACGACGTAGCTTCGTCTGGCGCTGGACGCTGCCATGGAGGGACGCAGCCGGCTGATCAGGATGAAGGGCGCGGTCGAGTTGCAGAGCTGAACCTCCAGCAGCTCCAACGCATCCACCTCCTGCACGTTCTGCGTCCAGCTGTTGACTGCGAGCAGGTCGGGCACCAGCCCTCCGGCGTCGATCGCGGTGCCGGCCCGCACCCGGGCCGGGGTCGCCGAGCCGGCTCGCAGGGCCATCGCGGTCAGCAGGTGCGGAGTGGTCGCGCGAGCGGTCGGGGCGGCCGCAAGTGCCCCGGCGAAGGAGGCCGGATGGGCGTCGCTCACATGGTCGAAGGTCAGCAGCTCGGGCAACAGGCCCTGGGGCATCGGCGCGGACTCAGCCTCGACCAGCGGTGCATAGGACCCCGGCGAACGGCGGACGGTCTGGGCGGCGTTGTTGATCAGGATGTCCAACGGCCCCTGCGCCGCAACGGAGTCCGCAAGAGCCACGACCTGGGCCGGGTCGCGCAGGTCGATCCCGACGATCCGCAGCCGGTGCACCCAGTCGGCGCTGTCCTCCATCGCCGTGAACCGGCGCACGGCGTCGGCCGGGAAGCGTGTCGTGATCGTCGTGTGCGCGCCGTCCCGCAGGAGTCGGAGCGCGATGTACATCCCGATCTTGGCCCGGCCACCCGTGAGCAGGGCGCGTCGCCCCGTGAGGTCGGTCCGTTGGTTGCGCTTGCTGCGGTTCAGCGCGGCGCAGTCAGGGCACAGCTGGTGGTAGAACGCGTCGACGTCGACGTACCGCGACTTGCAGATGTAGCAGGACCGCGGCTGCAGGAGCGTCCCTGCGAGCGCGCCGGTGGCGTTCGAGACCAGCTGCAGCCCCTGCGTCTCGTCGTCGATCCGCTCCGGGGCCCCGGTGGCCGTCAGTGCGGTAATCGCGTTGTCGTTCGCCAGCACCTTCGCCCGGCGCTCGGCGCGACGAGACTCCTTGACACCCTTATAGATTCGGGCGGTCGCCCGTCTGATTGCCACGGCGTCAGGGTGCTCGGCGGGCAGCTCGTCAGCCTGGGCCAGGACGCGCAGACAGAGCTGCAGATCGGCCGCCGGTATGCCGGGTCGCGGCGGCAGCTGTTCGGCCCCCATGGGATGGGGCTCGTTGTCCTTGGGCACTCAGGAACTGTACGCGGAGCAGCCGTGGTCGCTGAACGACGA
>JBDTOA010000208.1:0-3928 GCA_039933475.1 Dermatophilaceae bacterium | reverse complement strand
GGGTCGGAGCCGGCAACGATGCCGCAGCCGGCGAACAGCCGCATCCGACTGGGGTCGGCCGGGTCGATCGAGCCACAGCGCAGGGCAATGCCCCACTCGCCGTCCCCAGAAGCGTCCATCCAGCCGACTGGGCCGGCGTAACGCCCGCGATCCATCTGCTCGAGCTCGCTGATCGCGACGTCGGCGATGGAGGTGGGTGTCCCGCAGACGGCTGCCGACGGGTGCAGCGAGGCGGCCAGGGCCAGTGAGGTCGAATGGTCGGTCAGGACGCCGGCCACATCGGTTGCCAGATGCATGACGTTGGAAAGGTGCAGGACGAAAGGCGACTCGGGCACGTTGACCGACGAACAGTGGGGTGCGAGGGCGTCGGCCACTGAGCGGACGGCGTACTCATGCTCCTCAAGGTCCTTTGACGAGCGCGCGAGAGAGGCCGCCAGTGCCAGGTCGTGGGCGTCGTCCCCGGAGCGCCGGATCGTCCCCGCCAGAACGCGCGAGGTGACCAGCCCCTTCTCGAGCTTCACCAGCATCTCGGGGGTTGCTCCCACCAGTGCGTCCACGGCGAATACCCAGGTGTTGTCATAGCGCTCGACCAGACGCTGCAGCAGCCATCGCGGGTCGATCGGCGAGCGGGCGTCCACCGCGAGGTCGCGCGCCAGAACCACCTTGTCCATCTCGCCGGCGTTGATCCGCTCGACTGCCCGGGCCACGACCGCCGACCACTGGGCTCCCGAGAGAGCGCCGTCGGAGAAGGTGACGTCCCGTGGTGCCGCGGGTGGCAATGCTGCGGACGGCGTAACCGGGCCCGGCAGATGCGAGTCGACGCCGATGGTTGTCAGCCAGCACTGTGAGCCTCGTCGTCCGACGATGACCTCGGGCACGACAAGCGCAGCGCCGGCGGGGGAGCCTGATGAGAACGCGAAGGAGCCGAAGGCGACCGGTCCCGTTCCGGGGAGGGCGAGGTCGTCCCGGACGACGGCGTGGTCCACCACCGATCGCCACCATGTCTGTGCCTGACCGAAGCGGTTCGGGCCGCTGGCCCGGAACCGGAGCGCACTGCCCCAGCCGACCAGTCCTTCGCCGCGACGGACCCAAGCCGCCAGCTGGTCAGGACGGCTGGTCTCCGGCAGCAGCGACAAAAGCTCGCCGGGGTGCTCGATCGCGACGGTACGGGCCACCAGTGCGGGAACCCGCACAGCGGAAGGGTCGTGTCGAGTCGCATCGGGTTGTGGCATAGAGGTCACGAGCCACAAGCCTACGACCGTCTGGGCGTGCACCGTCCCATGGACAGGTGTTGTGGCCGCCGGCCCGGCGATCGGCCAAGATGGGACCATGATCCGCGCAAGCCTGGACAAGCGACCGAGCGATGTGGCGGCGATGTTCGACGACGTCGCCGCCAGGTACGACCTGACGAACGACGTTCTGTCCCTTGGCCAGGACCGCCGCTGGCGCAAGCTGGTGGGTGAGGCTGTCGGCGCCAGGCGAGGGGACGTGGTCCTCGATATTGCGGCGGGCACGGGCACCAGCAGCGAGCCCTTTGCGGACGCCGGCGTCAACGTCGTGCCTGCTGACTTCTCACTGGGGATGCTGCGGGTCGGCAACCGCCGGCGCCCGGACCTTGCCTTCACCGCCGCCGATGCCCTTCACCTGCCCTTCGCCGACTCATCCTTCGACGCGGTCACGATGTCCTTCGGCCTGCGCAACGTGGTCGGTACCGCTGAGGCGCTCGCCGAGTTCCTGCGCGTCACCAAGCCCGGCGGCTCCCTGGTCATCTGCGAGTTCAGCCACCCCAGCAACAAGGTGCTGCGCACGGTCTACTCCAAGTACCTGATGCGCTCGCTGCCGTCCATCGCGCGCAAGGTCAGCTCGAACCCCGACTCGTACGTCTACCTCGCCGAGTCCATCCGGGCTTGGCCCGACCAGGCGCGGATGGCGGGCCTGATCACCCGAGCCGGATGGCAGGACGCCGCGTGGCGCAACCTGTCCGGCGGGATCGTTGCCCTCCACCGGGCCACAAAACCTGCCTCTGGTCCGACCCTTCTTGGCCGACCCAGTAGCGTTAGGCCTGCCTAAGTACGCCCCCTTCGTGATCCCGCGTAGGCTTCCCCGAGCTCGTGAAAAACTTCACAAGCGCAATGCCCGTTGTCCACCTCAGCAGCAATCACCATGGTGAGGCCCCCCGTGAGTCAGAACATCATTAACCACGTCACAGAGAGCACAACCGGCATCCCCACCCAGACCTCGACCTCCGATGCTGCATCCATCCAGGGGATGGAGAGCGCCGACGTGATCGTCGTGGGCGCGGGGCCCGGTGGATCGGCAACAGCCGCCTATCTCGCAATGGCCGGCCTTGACGTCCTGCTCCTGGAGAAGAGCGCGTTTCCACGTGAGAAGGTCTGTGGCGACGGTCTGACGCCTCGAGCAGTGCGCGAGCTGATCACCTTGGGTATCCCGACGCCCGAGGAGGACGGCTGGATCAAGAACCACGGTCTACGCATCATCGGCGGCGGCATGCGCCTTGAGCTGCCCTGGCCAGACCTGGCCAGCTTCCCGCCATACGGCCTGGTGCGCCCGCGCAAGGACTTCGACGACATCCTGGCGAAGCACGCGGTCAAGCACGGCGCGCGCCTGCGCGAGTCCACCAACGTGACCGGCCCGATCCTGGATGAGCGCACCGGGGCCATCATCGGCGTGAGGGCCAAGGCGATGGACGAGTCCGGCCGCGATGCTGGAGCGCCAGCCCTGGAGTTCCGGGCCCCGCTGGTGGTCGCCGCAGACGGCAACTCCAGCCGGCTGAGCCTGTCGATGAACCGTCCCCAGCGCGACGACCGTCCCATGGGCGTTGCGGTCCGTACCTACTACACCAGCCCACGACACGATGACGACTACCTCGAGTCCTGGCTCGAGCTGTGGTCGAAGAACGACGCGGGCGAGAAGATCCTGCTCCCGGGGTACGGCTGGATCTTCGGGGTGGGTGACGGCACCTCGAACGTGGGCCTGGGCATCCTCAACACCTCGTCCGCGTTCGGCAAGGTCGACTACAAGGAAGTCCTGAAGCGCTGGGTCGAGACGCTGCCCGACGAGTGGACCTACAACGAGGAGACGATGACCGGCCCCGTCCGCGGCGCTGCGCTGCCGATGGGCTTCAACCGCCAGCCGCTCTACGCCCGGGGACTGCTGCTGGTCGGTGACGCCGGCGGCATGGTCAACCCGTTCAACGGCGAGGGAATTGCTTACGCGATGGAGTCTGGGCGCCTCGCCGCCGAGGTCATCTCCCAGGCTTTCGCCCGCCAGAGCGATGCCGGGCGCGAGAAGGTCCTCCAGTCGTATCCGCGGGTGATGAAGGACGCTCTGGGCGGCTACTTCACGCTGGGCCGCGCCTTCGCGAAGATGATCGGCAACCCTGAGTTCATGCGCCTGGCGGTCAAGTACGGACTGCCACGCACCACGATGATGAAGTATCTGATGAAGATCATGGCCAATCTGGCTGAGCCGCACGGCGGCGATGCCGGCGACCGGCTGATCAACGCCCTGTCCAAGATGGCCCCGGCGTCATGAGCTTGCGCCTCGCATCTAGGCTTGGGCCGCACGCACGGCAGGTCGGCCACCGAAAGGGGAGCGCTCCGCGATGACGAACCAGTATGTTCCACTGCTGTTCCTGGCGGGGCTCGGCGCCGCGCTGGCAGCAGCCGCCGTCCTCGTCAGCCCCTTCATCGGGCCCCGTCGCTACAACCGAGCCAAGGCCGATGCGTACGAGTGCGGCATCGAGCCAACGCCCCAGGCCGTTGGCGGTGGCAAGGTGCCCGTCAAGTACTACCTGACCGCGATGATCTTCATCATCTTCGACATCGAGGGCGTTTTTCTCTACCCGTTCGCGGTGGCCTTCAACAAGCTGGGCGTGTTCGCCCTGGTCGAGATGGTGCTGTTCATC
>JBDTOA010000207.1:0-3932 GCA_039933475.1 Dermatophilaceae bacterium | reverse complement strand
TCGAGGACCCGCGACCGGTGCTCTCCGCCCAGCGGTTCAAGGCCAAGGGCGAGGCTGTCGGGTGGATGAAGGCCGACGGTATCGAGTACGAGGAGCGGATGGAGCTGCTCGAGGAGATCACCTGGCCCCAGCCGCTGCTCGAGCTGCTCGAGGCCACGTACGAGCTGTATCGCCAGGGCCACCCATGGATTGCAGAGACCGAGCTGTCGCCCAAGTCGGTGGCCCGGGACATGTTCGAGCGGGCCATGACCTTCGGTGAGTTCGTCGCCTTCTACGGGCTGACGCGTTCGGAGGGCTTGGTGCTGCGCTACCTGTCCGACACCTACAAGGCTCTGCGCCAGACCGTCCCCGACCACGCCAAGACCGAGGAGCTCATCGACCTGATCGAGTGGCTCGGCGAGGTTGTCCGCCAGACCGACTCGAGCCTGCTCGATGAGTGGGAACAGCTCACGGATCCCGGCGACCCGGACCAGGCGACAGTGGAGATCAGGCCGGATTCCTTTGCGGCACAGCCCAAACCGATCACCGCGAATGAGCGCGCGTTCCGGGTGCTCGTCCGCAATGCGATGTTCCGGCGGGTGCAGCTGGCCTCGCTGCGGCGGTGGATCGACCTCGGCGAGATGGACCCCGACTTCGGTCAGGAGGCTTGGGAGGACGGAATCCAGGCTTACTTCGACGAGCACGACTCGATGGGCACGGGCCCGAACGCGCGTGGTCCGCAGATGCTGCAGATCGCCAAGGAGCCGGGACGCTGGCTGGTTCGCCAGGTCATTGACGACCCAGAGGGTGACCACGACTGGGCCATAAGAGCGGTCATCGATCTCGCGGCTTCCGACGAAGCAGGCGAGGCAGTCGTGACGGTCCTCGGCCTCGAGTCCATGTGAGCCGGGACTTTGCTCAGCTCAGGCCGGTTTGCTCAGTTGAGACCGCTTTTCCGGCGCCAGACCCTGCCTCTGACCGGCCTGAACTGAGCAAAGGCGCGCGGTAGCCCTCCTGCGCACTGCAGATCGTGCGAAAATCGACAGATGGCGGAGAGCAGAGATGGCCGGGCGAACCCTCGGCGACCCGCGTTCTTCGCACCCGTCTCGATGGACTCCCGGGGTGGGCCGGAGTCCCTTGACCCGGCCCGTGTCACCGAGGTGGCGCACGAGACGGCCGCGGTCATCGTCAGAACCGGTCGGGCTGCCCATGATCCCGAGCTGACCTCGAAGCTTGTCGCGCTGGTGGACGACCTTGGGCTGTCCACCCTGGCCGAGCTCTGGGCCGACCGTCCCGCTCGCTCCTTGCCCGGGGCCCTGTGGCGCCTTTACGTACTCCGCGAGTGGGTGCGCAGCGATCCAGTGGGCGCAAGCGCGGACTACGCCGCCGGCATACGGTATGCCGACGTCCCGCATGTCGTTGCGGGCGTGGCCGACCCTTCTGGGCCGGCCGAGATACAGGAGCTGGCAGACGCCATCCTGACCGGTGTCTTCGATGGAGACCTTGAGATCGCCCTGCAGCGGGCCTCGTCGTTCTGCAGGGTCGTCGCCGCCGGTCGAGCCCAGCGTGCCAACGACGCGGACGCCGACGGTCTGGCGGCCATCGACCCGCAGTGGGGCTCGACCCACACCCGGCGGGCGGCCTCGTTGCTCACCACCGGCAACGACCTCGAGGCGTGTGCGCGGCTTTGGGGTCAGAATGACCTTCTTTGAGCTTCTGGCAACATCGAACGTCTCAGACGGGTTACAGTTTTTGTGCGTCGGGCCGCGGTAGCCCCGGGTCCCAAATCAAGCCGCCACGAGCGGCCACGTGCCGTGAGGCGCTCCCGGCCCGACGCGACAGCTAGACCTGCTCGAGCCGATCCGTTGACCAGGTCTTGACAGTGGGATTGCCGCCATTTAATGCAGCGCGGGGCCGTCAGCACGTAGATTGGTAGCCATGGCGTCAGCCGAAGGTCAAAACGGAAACCTCACAGATGACGACCTCCAGTCCGAGATCGAGCTGGTGGGTGATCTCGTGGTGGCGGCGACCTCCAGCGATGGTCCGATGACCCAGGACGAGATTGACCGGCTCCTCGGAGTACGCCCGAACGACGAGGCGGACACCGCTGCCGCACCGGAAGCGGGCTCCGAGCCCGAAGAGGACAGCCCGCCCCCGTCAGACTGAGCCCCCATCACCGGGCGGTTGTGTGTCGGTATGCCGTGGGCCCTAGTCTCTGGTACGGCCACCCTCCCCGATAACCGGAGTCCCTCGTGGGTTTTCGCGTCACGCCACACAACTCCTCGTTCTACGACCTGTTCGCCAAGTCGGCCAGCCACCTGGTGGAAGGCGCTCGCGAGCTGACCAAGCTGTTGGGGGCCGCGCGCTCCGAGCGTGAGGACGTCGCCTCCCGGATGCGAGACCTGGAGCACGCAGCCGACGAGTCCACCCACGCGATCATGCGCATGGTGAACTCCTCGTTCATCACGCCCTTCGACCGCGAGGACATCTACCGGCTGGCGTCCAACCTCGACGACTGCATGGACCTGATGGAGGCCGCGGCCGACCTGATCGTCCTGTACCGGATCGGCGACCTGCCCGACGGGATCTCGGACCAGGTCGAGGTTCTGGCCCGGATGGCCGAGCTCACCGCCGATGCCATGCCGCGGCTGCGATCAATGCGCAACCTCTCGGAGTACTGGATCGAGATCAACCGCCTCGAGAACCAGGCCGACCACATCTATCGGACGCTGCTGGCCGAGCTGTTCAACAACGGCGCCGACGCGATCACGGTGCTGAAGCTGAAAGAGGTCACCGACCAGCTCGAGGCCGCCGCAGACGCCTTCGAGGCTGTGGCGAACCAGGTCGAGAGCATCGCCGTCAAGGAGTCCTGACCCGTCGTGGACTGGCTGCCAGTCGCCTTAGTCATTGCCTTGGCGATGGGGTTCAACTACACGAACGGTTTTCACGACGCCGCCAACGCCATTGCGACGTCGATCTCCACCCGTGCGCTCACCCCCCGGATCGCCCTGGGCATGGCCGCGGTCTTCAACCTTCTCGGAGCCTTCATCGGCACCAAGGTCGCCAGCACCGTTGGCAGTGGCCTCATCGCCCCGCCCAGCGGCACCCTGGGTCTGATCATCGTGGCCTCGGCGCTGGTCGGTGCCATCACCTGGAACCTGCTCACGTGGTGGAAAGGCCTGCCGTCATCCTCGTCGCACGCCCTGTTTGGTGGCATGGTCGGTGCCTCACTTGCGGCCGGGACGACCGTGCTCTGGGGTGGGGTGCTGAACAAGATCGTCATCCCGATGGTTCTCTCGCCGGTGATCGGGCTGATCCTGGGCTACGGCGTCATGACCGCCATTCTGTGGCTCTTCCGTCGCCAGAACCCGGGCCGGACGGGCCGCGGTTTCCGCTACGCCCAGACCTTCTCGGCTGCGGCGATGGCGCTCGGCCACGGTCTTCAGGATGCCGGCAAGACGATGGGCATCGTGGTTCTGGCCCTTACCCTGGGCGGATACCAGGAGGGCTCGTCGATCCCCAACTGGGTCAAGGTCTCCACCGCGCTGGTCATCAGTGCCGGGACGTACTCCGGTGGTTGGCGGATCATGAGGACGCTGGGCCGCAAGATCATCCACCTCGACCCGCCTCAGGGCTTCGCCGCAGAAGCTTCGGCCGCCTCGATCCTGTACGTCGCAGGCCTGACCTTCGGTGCGCCGATCTCGACCACCCACACGATCACCTCGACGATCATGGGCGTCGGCGCGACCAAGCGTCTGTCTGCGGTGCGCTGGGGCGTGGCCCAGAACATCGTGTCCGGCTGGGTCCTGACGTTCCCCGGCGCCGGGCTGGTGGCCGCGTTGGCCTACTTCGCGACGACCCCCTTCCACTGACCGACCTTTGCTCACCTCAGGCCGGTTTGCTCAGTTGAGGCCGGTCTTTGAGCCGAATCTGGCGTCTCCGAGCGGCCTGAA
>JBDTOA010000206.1:0-3937 GCA_039933475.1 Dermatophilaceae bacterium | reverse complement strand
CAGATGCTGCAGAAGCGGATCTTGTCCTTGACCTCGATCAGCGCGCTGACCAGGCGCTTCACGTCAACGGCATCGGCCTGCAGCAGAAAGAACGCGATGCGTTGCGCGCTCTTGGGACCGACGCCGGGCAAACGCCCGAGCTCGTCGATAAGGTCCTGGACCACGCCTTCATACACATCGGTGAGCCTATGCCCCCAGGGCCGTCCCCGGGTCCTCGACGCACCCCAATCCAGTCCCGCGGCTACTGGTCGAGCTCGCCGATCACGGTGCCACCCAGGACGCGGGCGATGACAGGCTGTCCTGCTGCTTCGCCTTCGTCGATGTCCTCGTCATCCGGGCTGACCACGCTGTCATCCGCATGAGCTGACGCGCCGGTATGCCGGGTGCTCGCCTCGCGTGCCACCGCCGCCCTCGCTCGCTGTCTCGGCGTGGTCAGCTGGCCGGGTGCTGCGGGCGCGGCCTGCGACAGACCCTCTGGCTCGCTAGCCGTCACCGGCGCGGCAGGGGTCGGTGTCGGGGCCGGTGTCGGGGCCGGTGGCGAAGTCGGAGTCGGTGTCGTCGGGGCCTGGTCGGCTGGAGCGGGTCGTGCCGACTGCGGCGTACAGATGGCCTCCACAACGGCTTCGACGCCCAGCACCTCGCTCAGTGCCTGACGCACCAGCTCGGAGTGCTGACCCCTTCGGAAGGTGGTGGCCAGCCCCTCGGTCTGGATACCGAGCAGGAGACGCTTGCCGTCGTAGTCCAACACCTGGGTGTGCTCAGAAAGGAACGTCCAGGTCGTGCGACGGATGGAGAAGATCTTGGCCAGGACATCGGGCCATGACCGACGGATCGCGGCCGTGTCGATGCCGCCGGGCATCGGGGTCGGTGCGGAGGCCGGTGCTTCGACCGGTGGAGGGGTGTCATCCTGCGGGACTGTCCCGTGCGCGGGCCGCGGCTCGGACACCCGAGCACCCGGGTCACCAGGCGAAGGTGCGGGTGCAACCGGTCGTGCAGGCGCCGTGGAGGGGCCCTGCTCTGCTGTGCTCGGGGACTCGTGCGAGCTAGCGCGGTTCTGTGGGGTGGGCGCTGTGCGGGCTGCAGACGGGGAACTGGCAGGTGCAGGTGGTCCACCGATCTCGAGTCGTCGTTCGAGACGATCGAGTCGCGCGGCATATCCGCTCTCGCCCGAGGCACCCGGCAGCAGAACCCGGGCGCAGATCAGCTCAAGCTGTAGCCGTGGTGCGGTGGCGCCGGTCATCTCGGTCAGACCGGCGTTGACGATATCGGCCGAACGGGACAGGGCGCCCGGCCCAAATGCCGCTGACTGTTGGCGAATCCGCTCGAGCTGGTCCTCGGGGACGCCGCGCAGGATCGAGGACGCACCATCGGGAACGGCCGCGACGACGATGAGATCGCGAAGGCGTTCGAGCAGGTCCTCGACGAACCGCCTCGGGTCGTGGCCGGTCTCGATGACCTTGTCGATCTGGCCGAAGACGGCGCCGGCATCGCCCGCAGCGAGACCGTCGATCGTCGCGTCGAGCAGCTCACCCGGGGTGAACCCCAGCAAGGCTGCAGCACCCGCATAGGTCAGACCCTCGTCCCCCGACCCGGCCATCAGCTGGTCGAGCACAGACAAGGAGTCGCGCACCGAGCCGCCACCCGCACGAACGACGAACGAGAGGACGCCCGGAGCGACCGCGACCTGCTCGGCGGTGCACAGCTCGGCGAGGTACGCCTGCAGTCGGAGAGGGGGCACGAGCCGGAACGGGTAGTGGTGGGTGCGGGACCGGATGGTGCCGATGACCTTGTCGGGCTCGGTCGTGGCGAAGATGAACTTCACGTGCTCGGGCGGCTCCTCGACGATCTTGAGCAAGGCGTTGAAGCCCTGCGTCGTCACCATGTGCGCCTCGTCGATGATGTAGACCTTGTAGCGGGACTGCGCCGGACCGTATGCCGCGCGCTCTCGCAGGTCGCGCGCGTCGTCCACACCGCCGTGGCTTGCCGCGTCGATCTCGATGACATCGACACTGCCCGAGCCTCCCCGGGCCAGGGCTACACAGGACTCGCAGACCCCGCAAGGGATCGGCGTCGGCCCCTGCTCGCAGTTCAGGCAGCGGGCAAGGATGCGGGCGCTGGTCGTCTTGCCACAGCCCCGTGGCCCGCTGAACAGGTAGGCGTGGTTGACCCGCCCGGTCCGAAGCGCCTGCATCAACGGTTCTGTCACGTGCTCCTGGCCGATGACGTCGGCAAAGGACTCGGGCCGGTACCGGCGATACAGCGCTGTGCTCACCGGGCCAATCTAGTCGGCGCCCATGACACCCATGCCAGACCCTCTTGTTGCGCCGAAACCACCGAATGTCTGCCTCCAAGCAGCCACAACGGTGGTTTCGGCGCAACAAGCGAAGTGGGCAGGGGACGTAGAGGACCCCCCGCGTACCTGGAAGAGCTCGCCTGCCCTTGCTGCCTTCCGGCCCTGGGGGAGTTCGGTGAGGTACCACCACGCGGGGGGTCTGTGACCACTCTAGCGGCGTGGCAAGCCCGCTCAGAAACCTGGTCGTGCGCTCGATTGTGGAGTGCGGCGCCCCCTCCGGTAGCCTCCTCGACGGAGGATTCGCATAGTGGCCTAGTGCGCACGCTTGGAAAGCGTGTTGAGTGAAAGCTCTCAGGGGTTCGAATCCCCTATCCTCCGCCAATTCTGGGCACGTGAACCCGCGTGACGAAGGTCATAGATTCTCGGGGAACAATCGGCGCCTATTCCCTGCGCTCTCCCGACCCTGGGAGCACGCTGTGGGTAGCGGCTTCCTCCGTCGCTGGCGCACTTCGGGAGAATCGGGGCAGAGCAATGAGGAGATGTCTATTCCTCGGAGCCGGAAGTGCCCTCCTTATCGCTATCGGCGGTGTTGGACCTGCACACGCTGACAACGGGCCACACATCTCCAGCGCCGTGGGCGTGGCTCGTGGCCAGAATGCTGAAACCCGAGGGTGCGACAGCTGTCACCGGGCGAACGCTCTCAAAGCTGGGCTCGAGGTGACCACGAGCTCCGTTGGCCTGTGCCTGACCTGTCATGGTCCGTCAGCTGCCGGCGCGTCAACCGACGTGATCGACGGCATCAGCTACGCGGTTGGCGAAACCCAGGGCACCGGCCCGGCAGCGCTTCGCGGGGGCGGTTTCAGCTACGCGTTGATCGGCTCCGCCAAGGCAACGAAGGAGACTTATCTGTGCGGCACAAGCCAGCAAGCCAAGAACCAGAACATCCCCGTGCTTGCGGCAGGTCAGGTGACTACCTCGAGCCACAGGATCGCTGGCGTCACAGCGCCGGGCAGCATCGCGAGCACCACCGGTCATGACACTGCGTTCGTGCTGCGTTGCACCTCCTGCCACAACCCGCATGGCAACGGCAACTACCGGATCCTGCGATCTCTCCCCTTCGGGGCGGGTACGTCAGCGCCCGCAGCTGGTGTCCGGATCCCCGATGCCCGCGTGAAGATCTACACCACCACCAACTACTGGTTGACCGGTGACTCTGGGGTCCCTACGTACGTGGACGGGGTTGATCGGGGGACCGATTTCCCGGACGGGTTCATCGGCAACATCGCCCAGTGGTGCTCCAGCTGCCACACCACACGCCACCCCGATCCGAACAGCAAGATGGGTACTGGGGAGAACTGCATCACCTGCCACGTCGCCCACGGCTCGAAGGCAAGCATGAGCGGGGCTGGCGCGAGAACGAGCATGAGCGGAGCTGAGATTGTCCAGGTCGAGAGTCCGGATGGCTTGGCTGCACCTTGCGTCAGCAGCAAGCTGTTACGGGTTGACAACGCGGCCGCCTGTCTCATGTGCCACAACGGCTAAGGGCGTTCGGGGGACAGCTTCGGTCAAACGGTATGACTGCGGCGGTGTGCCTAAACTGTCGCCATGATCTTCAAAGCCGTGGGCGACGGGCGCCCCTACCCT
>JBDTOA010000205.1:0-3946 GCA_039933475.1 Dermatophilaceae bacterium | reverse complement strand
AGCTGCTGCTTCTCGAGGTTGAGCGCGGCGTTGTCCTTGCCGAGCTCGTCCTGGCCGTCGCGAAGGGCGTGCAGGATCGCGTCGAGGTGGCCCTCAGCGCTCTGGTACTTGTGGAAGTAGTCGGTCACCCTGTCGCCGAAGGGGATCATCCCCAGGAACTTCTTGGTGCCGGTGGCCTCCTTGGGGTCGAGGTCCTCGACGGTGCGGCGCAGCTCGAGCAGGGTCGAGCCGACCTTGGAGCCCTCGGCCAGCCCGCCCTCCTGAAGTGCCTTGACCGGCGACTTGAGCAGCCGGTTGGAGCTCTCGGCGGCGCGGCGGATGTCCGCGTCGCCCATCGTGCGCACGTCCGCGGCCTTGGCGGTGAACTCCGGCGAACGCGGCGCGGCCGCCATCAAGGACGCGAGGTATCCCTCGACCTTGGCATCCAGACCGGGCAGAGCAGCAGCATCCACGGCGGGGGCGAGCTTGGGGGCAGCCGTCGCAGACACGGCTTGTGCCGGCTCTGGCGCAACGAGCGTCAGGACGGACTCGGCTGGCGCCGGCGGCTGGAGCGGCTGGCTGGCTGGCTGACTCGACGTCCCCGGCTCTGTCATCACTGTCCTTGTCTGTAACGGTCTCTAAACGGTCTGTGAACGCTCTATCCCAACGGCGGCCCGATAAGCCCCGATAAGCCCAGATCGCAGGCGGCGGCGCCTCTACCCCTGTTGACGTTTGGCCAATCTACGCGGTTCCCCCCCACGAGGTTGGTGGATTCACCTGTCACCATGTGGAGCTATGCGCATGTTTGTCGCTTTACCCCTCCCCCAGGTGGTCAAGGATGACCTGGCCGGCTTCCTCGAGCCTCGCCAGGAGGCCGGACCCGAGCTTCGCTGGTCGCTGCCCGGGCAGTGGCACGTCACTCTCGCCTTCCTTGCGAACGTGGCTGAGCGCAATACCGATGAGCTTTTCGAGCGTCTCGAACGCGCCGCATCGCGACGAAAGCCGTTCGTACTGCGGATGGCTGGCGCAGGCGCCTTCCCTCACGCAGGTGACGCGAAGGTCCTCTGGGCCGGCGTCGAGCACGATGGGGAAGAGCTCACCCGGCTGGCGGGCGGGGCCCGCGCGGCGGCGGCGAAGTCCGGGACCGTGGTGGGCGGGGGAAAGTTCCACCCGCACCTGACTTTGGCCAGGGTGCGACCTCCTTCGGATGTCACTCGCTGGCTGCGCGTGCTGGACGGGTACTCCGGACCGTCCTGGCAGGTCGACGAGATCGCGCTCATCGCCTCCTACCTGGGGCAGGGCCCGGATGGCCGGCCGCATCATGTCGTTCAGGAGACCTTCCGCCTCGGTCCGCCTAGCATTGGGTGACCATGCCCAGATCGACCGCGGAACCTCAGGGAACCGGGCGCAGACACGCGCGACCACGGCGCTGGGTCACCCGGGGACTCGAGCTGGTGGCGCTCATTCTCGCTGTCTACCTCGGCGGCGTCGGTGCTACCAGCCTGTTCCCGACCACGGTGCATACCAAGAACTACAGCGCGGAGGTGCGGCTGTCGGCGCTCCCGAGGCTGACTTCGACGATCCATAGCCCCACGTCCTTCGGCGACATCGACCTCGAGTTCACCGGCGTCCTCCCGGCGCCGGGAGTCGACGCGACCATCCAGGTCCGCGAGTCGATCACCGACCTGTTCGACTCGCGGAACCTCTCGATCGCGAGCCTGCAGCCTTCGGGAGCGGAGATCAGCGAGGCGCTCGGGTCCGGGGTCAGCGAGCTGGCCCTGAAGTTCTCCGGTGGCGCCCTGGTCGTGGGGTTGGGCGCTATCGCACTGATCGCCTACGCCCGTCGAAGACGGCCCACCTCCCGCCAGTTCTTGGCCAGTGGTCTCGCGGGCCTGCTCGTCGTCGGCGGGACCGGGGCGGGGGTGTGGCGCACCTACCAGCCGGACCAGCTCTCGAGCTTCAGGACGACGGGCCTGCTCAGCACGGTCCGGAGCAACGCCGGGCTGCTGGCCGATGTGGAGGCACGGGCAGCCCAGGTAACGCCATACGTCAAGAACCTGCTCGCCCTCTCTCAGGCGTTGCAGGAGAAGTTCGTCCCCCAGGGCGTCACCGTGCCGACCGCAGCCCGGTTCCTCCTGGTATCGGACATCCACGGCGCCAACCAGTACCCGGTGATGAAGCGAATCATCGACGACGAGCAGATCACCGCCGTGATCGACTCGGGCGACCTGCTGAACTTCGGCAGCGTCACAGAGGCGGAGCTGGCCGGGATCTTCACCTCGATCGAGAAGCTCGGCGTGCCCTACATCTTCGTGCGCGGCAACCACGACGCCAGCAGCCTCACCGACCAGGGGTTGTTGGAGCGGATGTCCAGGATCAAGAACGTCGTGCTGCTCGAGCCGACTCCCAAGACGTACACCGAGGCGAGCGTCAACGGCGTGCTGGTCGCCGGGTTCAACGACCCTCGCTTCTTCGGCGACAACAACACGAACAACAACCAGAAGCAGGAGCCGGCGGCAGAGGCGTTCAACCTGGCCTTTGAGAAGCGTCCCCGCCCGGACATCGTGGTCTCGCACGAACCCGGCGCGGTTCGCCTGGTCAAGTCCGCGACGATCCTGATCAACGGCCATTTTCACAAGGACGAGCTCGATGGCAACCGGATCGGGGTCGGCACCTTCACCGGTGGTGGCACCGTCTCCCACTTCCTCGTGAACAAGCAGAGCCAGGCCGGAGATCCCGGTGACCAGACCGGGGAGCTGCAAGGCCAGCCCTACGCCTTCGACATCGCACAGTTCAGCGAGAGCTGCGACCTGGCGTCGTTGACGCGCTACACGTTCCGCAACCTGATCGATGGCCGGCCTGCCTATGACGACGTGAGTGTCATCAACGGCAAGACCATCGCCACCCGTGAGACCGGGGAACGCAGCTGCTCGACGGACCTGGGCGTGAGCCAGACGACCGTTACGCTCGGAGGATGAGCAGCGAGGCGGCCGGACGGCATACTGCTGTGACCTCACGCTGGGCTGACCTGGGCGTGGGCGTGCCAGTCCACTATGTCGACCACGGCGGGCCCGCTGACGGTCCACTGCTGGTGATGCTCCACGGGCTGGGCGGGTCGCTGGTGAACTGGGCGGCGCTCGCTCCTCTACTCACCGAGACCTGCCGTGTCGTGGCACTGGACCTGGTCGGCTTCGGCCTTACCAAGGCGGGCAGCCAGTCGACCTCGGTCACCTCCAATCAGCAGATGCTGCAACGGTTCCTGAGCGAAGTGGCCTCGAGCCCGGCGATCCTGGTCGGCAACTCGATGGGCGCCATGATTGCGATCCTGCAGGCGGCGCGACACCCCGGGACGGTCAGCGGACTGGTCCTGGTCGACCCCCCCGTGCCGGGTCTGTGGGACGCGCGGCCGGAACCCCTCGTGGCCGCCGGCTTCGGCTTGTATGCCGTGCCCCCTCTCGGTCGCGCCATGCTCAAGGCCCGTCGGCGCGTGCGTTCCCCCGAGCAGCTCGCCATGGACGTGTTGCGCCTGTGCTGCGTGGATCCGAGCCGGGTCTCGCAGGAGGTGATCGAGCAGCACCTGGAGGTGGCGCGCGCCCGTCGCGACTATCCGGACATCGATGTTCAGTTCCTGGAAGCCGCCCGTTCGCTGATGGGTGTGCTGGCTCGGCGTAAGTACTACCTTGCTTCGATGAGGTCCATCAAGGTGCCTGTGCTCCTGCTTCATGGAGAGAAGGACCGTTTGGTGCCCATTGCCGCCTCCCGCGCTGTCGCCGCAGACTTCCCGTCGTGGAGCTTCAAGGTGGCTCCGGATGCGGGCCACGTCCCCCAGCTCGAGGTGCCCGAGTGGACGGCCGGTCACATCCTTGAGTGGCTGGAGGCCGAGGTTCAGGGTGATCCGGCAGCGACCGAAGCACCTGCTGTGGCGGCGCCGGCAACCACTGTGACAACCACAGCTGAACCGACGACC
>JBDTOA010000204.1:0-3960 GCA_039933475.1 Dermatophilaceae bacterium | reverse complement strand
GTAAGCCATCTCGGACACAGATCGCAGGTCCCCCGCTCAACGGGCACCATGGACGGCGGGAATGAGCAGCCAGGGGAAGGCGACTGAGCTGAAAGCTTCAGGCGTTTTCCGGGCTGTATTCCGTGTCGAGGCTTGACGCGGTGCAGATGTCCCTTCCGGACTGAGCCATCGCGCGGGCACGCGGGAGCTCTAAGGGCAGGACGTCCAGGATCAGGTCGAAGGCGCTGGAGACAAAACCCAGGGGAAGGTGTCGGGCTGCGAGCACCTTCTCGAACCACTCGATGTACTCGGTGACCAGGTCCCGATCCTCGACCAGTGTTGCCGCGGCGACGATCTGCAGAGTAAAAGCCAGATCCTCACGAGTTGCGCGCATCGCACTGTCATTGTTGCGAATACGCGGCCACAGGAGGAATGCAGCCTGGGTTGCCCCTTCAACCAGGGTCTCGTGGTCGCGGCGCAGCACACGTACCTCGTTGACGGCCTCCTCACCGCAAGCAGGCTCGCGCGGGGCCGGTGCCGGCCTGTCCAGGGCAGACATCATGATGTCTGCCCCTGAAGCGAAGTCGGGTGCCCAATGGTCTGCGCCCATGGCCAGTCCCCACCGACCCTCTGGTCCGAACCCGCGCCCCCCGCACACCACCGTCATGCCCAGGGCCCGCAAGCCACTGATCGAACGCCATGCACCGACCAGAGACATCGGCATCGAACAGGTGATGGCGACCGCCGCGGGCGAGTCGTCGCCGATGAAGCCAGCCAGCTCATCGGCCGGGACCGAGGGGCCAATGAAGGAGACGTCGGCGCCGCGCAGGCGCAGGACCTCGGTTGCCATCTGGGCCGGGAGCATGTGCCACTCGCCCTCGCTGCAGGCAATCACGACCCGGCCGCGGATACCCTCTTGAACGGCCCCTGGTGCGCGCATTGCAGCGCTGATCACGGCCAGCAGGGCGGACTCTGTGATCGCTGACGCGCGGTGCTCCATGGCGACGCTCCAACGCGCATCCTGCCAACCTTGACCGACCTCTTCCTGGGCGCGAGCCAAGAGGTCAGTCACGACACGCTCCGCGCTGACCCCCTGCTGGAGCAGCGACATGGCGAGGTTGATCGCCTGCTGGCGGTCGCCGGCGTACACCGCGTCGAGGTAGAGGGCGCGAGATCTCTCGATGTCCGTCGAGTCCGAAGACGGGCGGGACGAAGTCATTCTTCAGCCCTCCCGATCGGCACTTCCGCGCGTGTGGGGCTCTTTTGGCACTCCACCCGATCGCGTCCCGCCGACTTGGCGGCATACATCAGGGCGTCGGCTGACATCAGCGCGGCCTGGCCAGCGGGCCGGCTGTCGCCGTCTGGCCCGGTCACCGCTGCGACCCCCGCACTGAACGTGATCGGCAGCTCGGACGACGCCCGCCACGATGCCCCCAACCGCGTCAGGACGTCGTGCGCACCCGCAACGGTCGTTTCCGGGAACACCACCACAAACTCCTCGCCGCCGAATCGACCCACCATGTCCCGGTCGCGAACGCCGGAGCGCAGGTGGGCAGCGAAGGACGCCAGGACCGTGTCACCGGCGTCGTGGCCGAGGGTGTCATTGACGCTCTTGAAGTGGTCGAGGTCGATCATTGCGACACAGTCCCCCTGCACCATGTGGTTGACCGCGTAGGTGAGGGACGCGCGGCTCCAGACCCCCGTCAGCGTGTCGATCGTCGCCATCTGGACCAGCCGCTCTGAGGAGAGCTCGCTCTCGACGATCGAGCGGGCATCCGACACGGCTGGCACGAGGTAACGGGAAAGCAGGGCCCGGACCCGAGGATCGTTCGTGACCGGCAGGAGTGGCTCCCCCTCGCCCAGGGAGATGTCCATCGGCACCGAGTCCGGCAGGTTTGAGTCGGCTGTAGCCACCTGGGCTCCCAGGGCGCGGCACAAGGTGAGCACAATCTGCTGGGCCGCGAGGGCATCGCGTGTTCTCAGGAGGCGTCGGGTCGCTACATAGGCAGCCCGCAGCTCCGCCGCATCATCCGCGAGAAGGGACATGCCCTCACAGTAGGTCAACTTTTCGCAATACTTCGGGAATACCATGGAATGGCATTGAATGCGTCTCCCGAGCGTCGTGACCTCTGCTGGGTCAGGGCCAGGGGGCATACTGGTGAGACCTCCCACCACCCCGACCACCACGCCACCGGAGGTCCAGATGGCCTACGACGAGGACCTGGCCGACCGGGTTCGGGAAGTACTCCCACGCGACGCACCAATCGATGAACGCAAGATGTTCGGCGGGCTGTGCTTCATGGTCAACGGCCACATGGTCTGTGGCATCGTCCACGACGCACTCATGCTGCGACTGGGGCCCGATGGCGCGCGGCGGGCGCTGACCGAGCCTCACGTGCGGCCGATGGACTTCACCGGCCGCCCCCTGAAGGCCATGGTGTTCGTCGACCCCCCTGGGCTGTCCGAAGCTGAGCTTCAACGCTGGGTCGACCAAGCGGCGGCGTTCGCGCGCGGTCTGCCCCCCAAGCCGGCGCGGTAACGCTCGCATTTCGCACCGTGTCGACACCGGCAGCGGTCTCACGGACGTGGTGCGTCGAGTCGGGCAGCGCGCATGGTCAGGTATTCGCGCTCCGCGATACTCGTCGTGCGGCCGGCCGCGGTCCGGTAGAGCGCGATCGCCGCTTCGTAGTCGCCGGTCTTCTCAACCAGATGCGCTCGAACGGCGTAGAGGCGGTGGTTGCCGGCCAGCGGCTCGTCGAGACTTTCGAGCAGCCTCAACCCCGCTGCCTCACCGTGGACCATCGCAAGGGCGACCGCGCGATTGAGCCTCACTATCGGGTTGCCGGTCATCTGTTCAAGGAGCCCATAGAGGGCGAGGATCTGCGCCCAGTCCGTTTCCTCCGCGCTCGCTGCCTCGTCGTGCAGCGCCGCAATCGCAGCCTGCAGCTGATATTGACCGACCTTCCCCAGGGGCAGAGCCGACGTTATGAGGGCCACCCCCTCCGCGATCATGACCTGGTCCCACCGCGAGCGGTCTTGGTCGGCGAGCGGCACCAGCTCGCCGCGCTGCCCCGTCCGCGCCGGCCGGCGGGCCTCGTTGAGCAGCATCAACGCCAGCAGCCCTGAGATCTCCGGGTCCTCCGGCAGCATCGCGGCCACCATCCGGGTCAGCCTGATCGCCTCTTCCGACAGCTCGCTGCGGGCCACATGTGGGCCGGTGCTCGCGGCATACCCCTCGGTGAACATCAGGTACAGCACGTGCAGCACCGTCCGCACTCGGCCGCCCCACTCGGTCGCGCCCGGTAGCACGAAAGGAACCCCGGACGCCTTGATGTGCGCCTTGGCGCGGCTTATCCGCTGCCCCATGGTCGCCTCCGGCACAAGGAAGACCCGAGCGATCTCGGCCGTCGTCAGCCCGCCGACGGCGCGCAGGGTGAGCGGGATTGCCGATGCGGGCGTGAGGGCTGGATGGCAGCACATGAAGAACAGCGCCAGCGAGTCGTCACGATCGGGCACCGGCGGCGGGCCACCAGACAGCTCGCGTGACACCGCGGCACCCTCGCGCCGCCGACGTGCCTCCTCACTGCGGAGCGCGTCGGTCATCCGCCGTGACGTGACAGTGATGAGCCAGCCCAGCGGGTTGTCGGGGAGGCCGTCGGCCGGCCACTGTCGCGCCGCCGCCAGCAGTGCCTCCTGTACGGCGTCCTCCGCGCCGTCGAAGTCGCGGGAGCGGCGGGCCATGGCCCCCAGGGCCTGCGGCGCCAGCGCGCGCAGCAGGTCCTCGATGCTCGACGCCGGCGTCACATCTCCATGTCGGGCGGGCTCATCACCGGCCGCACCTGGATCTCCCGTGCGGTCGGCCGCCCGCCCGGGCCCGGGGCCGCCGACGTTCTCGCCGCGATCTCGATCGCGCGCTCGGGCGACTCGACGTCGATGAGCCAGTAGCCGGCGAGGAACTCCTTCGACTCCGGGAACGGCCCG
>JBDTOA010000203.1:0-3969 GCA_039933475.1 Dermatophilaceae bacterium | reverse complement strand
ATTGACGTCGCAGCTGCCTTCGCCCAACGCGACTACATGACCAGCGGATGGAAGGACGACGGCCAGCTGCCGTGGCTGGCCGAGCACCACGTCACCCTGGTCCGCGGCGCGGCCCGGCTGGACGGACCCCGCTCCGTCCTCGTCGACGAGACCCGCGGGGGCCAGAGGCACCTATCAGCTCGGCGCGCGGTGGTGGTCGCGACCGGGACCAGCGCAGCGTTGCCGCCGATCGAGGGCCTGGCCCAGGCTCAGCCGTGGGACAACCGCGACATCACGTCAGCCAAGAGCCTCCCCCGCCGACTGCTGGTGCTCGGTGGCGGCGCCGTCGGCGTGGAGATGGCGCAGGCGGCTCGGCGACTGGGCTGCGATGAGGTCACCATCATCGAGGGGGCGCCGCGGTTGCTCGCCCGCGAGGAGCCCTTCGCCGGCCAGGAGGTGCGAATTGCCCTCGAAGCCGAAGGCATAACAGTGGTTGTCGGAGCTTCGGTCAAGCGGGTCCGTCGGGACAGTATGGACGGCCCGGTCGTCATACAGCTGGCGGACGAGACGAGCTTCACCGCGGACGAGCTGCTCGTCGCAGCCGGCCGCAAGCCGGCCACGGACAAGCTGGGGGTTGACTCGGTGGGCCTTTCTCCAGGGCGACTCATCGAGGTGGACGAGTCGCTGCAAGCCGTCGGGGTGCCCGGGCGCTGGCTCTATGCGGTGGGCGACTGCAACGGACGTGCCCCGCTGACCCACATGGGGAAGTACCAGGCCCGGATCGCGGCTGCGGTCATCCTCGGCGAGGACATGCGCGATCGAGCCAGCCTGGACGTGGTGCCGCGAGTGACGTTCACCGACCCGCAGGTCTGCGCGGTTGGGCTGACCGAGACGCAGGCGCGGGAGCGCGGCCTTGATGTCCGCGTGGTGACCTACGGAACCGGTGACGTGCCTGGCGCGTACACCTCCGGTGAGGGAGTCAAGGGCACCAGCATGCTGGTGATCGACGAAGCCCGCCACGTCCTCGTCGGCGCCACCTTCACCGGCCCGGGAGTGCAGGAGCTGTTGCACTCGGCGACGGTCGCGATCGCCGGCGAGGTGCCGTTGGAACGGCTGTGGCACGCGGTGCCGTCGTTCCCGACGATCAGCGAGGTGTGGCTGCATCTGCTCGAAGCCTACGGATTGTGAGGCGCTTCCCCCATGCCTGACGTGTCGTTCGTCAACCTGTTGGTCATCATGATCATTGCGGTCCTGGCGCCGTTGTTCATCGGCTACTCTCCCAGGCTGCGCATCCCATCGGTCGTGGTCGAGATCATCGCCGGCGTGATCGTCGGGCCTTCGGTCCTCGGCTGGGTCCACGTTGACCTGCCGGTGCAGATCCTGTCGCTGATCGGGCTGGCCTTCCTGCTGTTCCTCGCGGGACTCGAGATCGACCTTCGACAGCTGAGGGGACGGCTGCTGCGGATGGCGGCTCTGGGTTATGTCATGACCCTTGCTCTCGGTCTGGGCCTCGGTGGCCTCTTCGCCGGACTGGGCTGGACCGCCTCGCCGATGCTGATTGCCATCGCCCTTTCCGCCACGTCGCTGGGTCTGGTCGTGCCCGTGCTCAAGGACGCCGGAAAGGCTGAGAGCCCGATCGGGCAGACCACGATCGCCGCCGCGACGATCGCGGACTTCACGGCCATCGTGCTGCTGACGCTGTTCTTCTCCGCATCGGGCGGCAGCATCGGAGGCAAGCTGCTCCTGCTCGGTACCTTCGCCGGCCTTGTTGGCGTGGTGGCTCTGGTACTGACCAGGGCCGGCCGATCCATGCATCTGGGCGCCGTGCTCGTTCGGCTTCAGGACACGACTGCCGAGATCAGGATCCGCTTCGCCGTGCTTCTTCTGGTCGCCTTCGTCGCGCTCGCCGAGCGGTTCGGGCTGGAGACAATCCTCGGCGCCTTCCTGGCCGGCGCCGTGGTGGGCCTGGTCGACAGCGACTCGAGCTCGCACCCGCACTTCCGCGTGAAGCTCGATGCCATCGGCTACGGCTTCCTCATACCGGTGTTCTTCGTGACCAGCGGGGTCCGCCTTGACCTCAGGGGCCTCTTTGCCGAGCCATCCGCGCTGCTGCGGGTGCCGGTGTTCCTGCTGGCCCTCCTGGTGATCCGGGGTTTGCCCGCGCTGCTCTACCTGAAAGCTGTGGGTCGCAGACAGAGCGTCGCGGCAGGACTTCTCCAGGCGACCTCGTTGCCGTTCATCGTCACCGCGTCATCCATCGGTGTCGAGGTCGGCTCGATCTCCCAGGTGACGGGTGCCGCGCTGGTCTCCGCGGGGCTGCTGTCGGTCCTCATCTTCCCGGCGATCGCACTCTCGAGCCTGAAGGAAAGCGGTCCGACCCAGTCAGTGGAGCCTCCGGCCCCAAACGGCCAAGCGGGGAACGGCCACGTGGAAAACCAAAGGGCCGAGCAAGAGATGCGACAGAGACGAGAGGGACGGCTAGGGGCCCGGCAAGAACGTATGTAAGGCCTAGTGAGAGCCCAAGAACCTATGTTGGGCCGGTCACGGAGCGCGCCCAACCGGTGAAGTCGCACAAATCGACCAAAATCGGCACCTGTTACGTCGATTCGTGCGACTTCACCGGGCTCACTGCGGGCTACCCGGGCTAACCGAGGGTGTTGACGCCGAGACGCTCGCCAACCCGTTCGGCAACTCGAAGCGCGTTCGCGATGATGGTGAGAGTGGGATTCACCGCTGTGCTCGAGACGAAGAAGCTCGAGTCGGCGACATACACGTTGTCCAGGTCGTGCATCCGGCAGTCCACGTCCAGCACAGAGGTCGCCGGGTCGGTGCCGAACCGTGCAGTGCCGTTCTGGTGCGCGACCCCGGCGATGCCCAGCCTCCCTCCGCGGTAGGAGTAGTTCTCGAGCACCTGGTCCTGGCACTGCATGGCATCCAGCAGACTCTCGAACTTGTAGCGGAGCCGCTTGTGCGCCTCGAGGTTTGTCGGCCGGTAGCTCAGGTTGATCTGCCCGTCCACTCCGAGCGTCACCCGGTTCTCGGGCAACGGAAGATCTTCGGTCGTGAGCCAGAAGTCCAGCGCATGCCGGGCCAGCTCGGTCGGGTTCTCGGCCTCTGGCGCGTCGAAGCCGATGAGCACGTCGTCGCTCTTGCCGAGCATCTGCATGGCCCCCAGCGGGAAGGGCCACTCGTCATCCCCGAAGTAGAAGTCGTTGATGCCCAGCGTCTTCTGGAACTTCGTCGGGTTCACCATCTTCGAGAAGGCGATCAGCGACGAGTTGTTGTGCATCATCAGGTTGCGTCCCAGCAGACCCGAGCTGTTCCCCAGGCCGTCGGGGTGGCGGTCGTTCGCAGATCCCAGCAGGAGCGCCGCAGTGTTTATGGCGCCTGCGGCGACGACGACGACGTCGGCGGAATACTGCTCGGTGGTGCCGTCCCGGTCCACGACCACACCGGTGACCGTCCGCCCGGTTGGGTCCGTCTCCAGCCTCGTCACCCTGGAACCGGTGAGGAGAGTGACGTTCGGGTAGCGAAGGGCCGGCTGGACGCAGATGGTCTGTGCGTCGGCCTTGCCGTTGACCAGGCAGGCATATCCGTCGCAGGTGGAGCAGCGCACGCAAGCCGAAAGGTGTGGTGACGCCTCGTCGATCAGGATGCCGTTCGGTAGCGGGAAGGGGTTGAGCCCCGCCGCCCTCAGGTCGCTCGAGAGCTGCTCGATCCTCGGCTCGTGGCTGATCGCCGGGAAGGGGTAGGGCTCCTGCGCCGGGGGCTCCGTGGGGTCGGTGCCGCGTTCGCCGTGCACCTGGTAGAGCCGTTCGGCCCTCGTGTACCAGGGCTCGAGATCGCCGTAGGAGATCGGCCATGCCGGCGACACACCGTCGACATGCTGTATGTCGCCGAAGTCGCGTTCACGGAACCGGAACAGGATCGCTCCGTACACCTTGGTGTTGCCGCCGACGTAGTAGTGCTGCTTCGGCGTGAACTCCTTGC
>JBDTOA010000202.1:0-3974 GCA_039933475.1 Dermatophilaceae bacterium | reverse complement strand
ACAACGGCACCGGCTTCTGGACCCTGATGAGCGGCGGCTCGTGGTTGAACCACGGGACCGACGCGATCGGCACCACGCCCGGCTACATGGGCCCGTGGGAGAAGCTGCAGCTCGGCTGGCTGGACTACGCGCAGGTCAACTACGGCGCGGACGCCCGGGTCAAGCTGGGCCCGGCGGACCGCACGGGTAGCCTGCCGCAGGCGATCCTGGTCAACCTGCCCGACAAGACCGTGAATACCGACTACAACACTCCCCACAGCGGCGCCTTTGAATGGTGGGGCGGCTCGGCCGACAACCTCAACACCACGCTGACCCGCACGGTCGATCTCACGAGTGCCCAGACGTCAGCTTCGCTCTCCGCTTGGGCGAAGTACGACATCGAGGCCGGCTACGACTACCTCTACGGAGAGGTCTCGCGCGATGGTGGCGTCACGTGGAGCCAGGTAGGCACTCCTGTCGACGGCAGCTCCATCCCTAGGAAGGCCACAACGTCGGTCTGGACGCAGCTCAGCTATGACCTGTCCGCCTACAAGGGCACGAGCGTGCAGTTCCGCTTCCGCTACGCCACGGACGGCGGCCTGCACTTCGATGGCCCCTTCCTTGACGACCTGGCCCTGACCGTCGACGGGGTCCAGACCTTTGCCGACAGTGTCGAGTCGGGCGACAACGGCTGGACCGCTGATGGTTTCACCCGCATGGGTGGTTCGATCACCAAGGACGTCGCCCAGTTCTACCTGGCCGAGAACCGCGTGTACGCCGGTTATGACGCCACGCTGAAGACCGGTCCGTACAACTTCGGCTTCGCCGATACCCGGCCGGACTGGGTCGAGCGCTTCCCGTACCAGAACGGCCTGCTGGTCTGGTACTCCGACGGCGCGTGCACGGACAACAACACCATCAACCATCCAGGCTGTGGTCAGGTCCTGCCCGTCGATGCTCGTCCCGCGCCGGTCATGTTCGACGGCGGCTACCGGCTCGGCAACCGTCGTCAGCCCTTCGATGCGACGTTCGGTCAGGAGGCCACCGACGCGGTGACCTTCCATCGCCTCGGCGTTGCCTCTGTCGTGCCATCGCAGCCAGCGATCCCGACGTTCAACGACAGTGACCCGAACCGCTACTGGTCTGCAGACAACCCGATGGCGTCGACCAAGGTTGCCGGCTCGGGCACCTCGATCAGCGTCCTGAGCACCAGCACGAATGGTGACCAGATGTCGGTCCAGGTGAAGACCACGCCATAGGCCCACCTGTTCGACGGCGGTCCCCGGGAGTCTCTTTCCCGGGGACCGCCGTCGTCCCCTACTGTCGGACGGGTGATCAGGTACGACGACATCATCCTTGGCGCCGGGCACAACGGGCTGACCGCCGCGGCCTACCTGGCTCGGGCCGGCCGCAGGGTCCTGGTGCTCGAGCGGGCGGATCACGTTGGGGGCGCTGCCGTCTCGGCCCAAGCTTTTCCCGGCGTCGATGCACGGCTGTCCAGATATAGCTATCTCGTATCGCTCCTGCCGCGCCGGGTCATCGCCGACCTCGATCTCGACGTGACCCTGGTGCGTCGCCGCTACTCCTCCTTCACACCCTTCCCGTCGGCCCCCTCGAGGGGACTCCTGGTCGACAAAGGTGACGACGCGGCCACAGCCGCGGCATTCGCGGCATTGACCAGCTCTGGCGCGGAGTTCGAGCAATGGCAGCGGTTCTATGCCCGCATGACCTCGCTTGCCGAACGGGTCTTCCCGACCATGCTGGAGCCTCTCCGGTCGGAGACGCAGGTCCGCGCGCTCGTCGGTGACGACGACCTGTGGCGGTCGGTTGTTCAGCGGCCGCTCGGCGAGGTGCTGCGCTCGACGTTCGCCAACGACACTGTGCGAGGGATCGTGGCCACCGACGCGCTGATCGGGACCTTCGCCGATCTCGAGGGGGAGTCACTGGCCCAGAACATCTGCTTCCTCTACCACCTGATCGGCAACGGCACCGGGTCCTGGGATGTCCCGGTCGGTGGCATGGGAGCCGTTACCGATGCCCTTGCGGCTGCTGCGATCTCGGCAGGGGCGAACATCCTGACCCGAGCGGAGGTCGCAGCCGTTGACCCGGCCGGGACCGTCACGTGGCGGGACAGCGGCGGTGAGCACTCGGCAGCCGGATCCACGATCCTGAGCAACCTGGCCCCGGTCGTGCTCAACCTGCTCCTCGCCGAGGCCGGTGTGGACCCGATCGCCACCGAGGTCGCACCCGAGGGTGCCCAGCTCAAGGTCAACATGCTGCTCTCGCGACTGCCCCGCCTCAAGAACAGCTCGGTCGACCCGGACGCCGCCTTCTCGGGGACCTTCCACATCAATGAGGACTACAGCCAGCTGCAGCAGACGTATGCCGACGCGGCCGTTGGGCGGATGCCCCACCTGGTCCCGTGCGAGATCTACTGCCACTCACTCTCCGACCGAAGCATTCTGGGCGCAGACCTTGCTGCCACCGGCGCACAGACCCTGACCGTGTTCGCCGTGCACCTGCCCGCGCGGCTGTTCCGGGCCGACAACGACGCCCAGCGACACCTGGCGCTGGCGGCGACCATGAGGTCGCTGAACTCGGTTCTGGCTGAACCCGTCGAGGACGTCATCCTGCGTGACGGCAACGGCGATCCGTGTATCGAGGCCCGCAGTCCGGTCGACCTCGAGACGGACCTCGGAATGCCCGGCGGCAACATCTTCCACCGCTCGCTGCAGTGGCCCTGGGCCGAGACCGAGGGCGAGGTCGGCACCTGGGGGGTGGAGACGGCATACGAGAAGCTGCTGGTCTGTGGAGCAGGAGCGCGTCGCGGGGGCGGCGTGAGCGGCATACCAGGCCACAACGCGGCGCAACGCGTGCTCGGGAACTGAGTGCGTTCCGTCTCCCCCCATTAACCCGTACGAAACACGGCTAGGGCAGGATCGCAATATGGATCGCCAACAGGAGTTCGTCCTACGCACTATCGAGGAACGCGACATCCGCTTCGTGCGGCTCTGGTTCACCGACGTGCTCGGCCAGCTGAAGTCGGTCGCCATAGCGCCCGCAGAGCTGGAAGGCGCCTTTGCCGAGGGCATTGGCTTCGATGGCAGCGCGATCGAGGGCTTCACCCGGATCTATGAGGCCGACATGCTGGTCAAGCCGGACCCGGGGACGTTCCAGGTGCTGCCCTGGCGAGGCGAGAACCCGGGAACTGCAAGGATGTTCGGCGATATCGTGCTACCCGACGGCTCGCCAAGCTTCGCCGACTCCCGCTTTGTCCTCAAGCGGGCGCTGGCCAAGGCGGCCGAGCTCGGGTTCACCTTCTACACCCACCCGGAGATCGAGTTCTTCCTGTTCGAGCAGCCGATAGCGGCGGGGCAGCCGCCCATCCCGGTTGACCAGGCCGGCTACTTCGACCACGTTCCGCACGGGACCGGCCACGACTTCCGCCGGGCCGCCATCACGATGCTGGAGAGCATGGGGATCTCCGTGGAGTTCAGCCACCACGAAGGGGGACCGGGGCAGAACGAGATCGACCTGCGCTATGCCGACGCGCTCTCGACGGCCGACAACATCATGACTTTTCGTGCCGTCATCAAGGAGGTCGCGCTGGAGCAGGGGGTGTTTGCCTCGTTCATGCCCAAGCCGTTCAGCGACCAGCCGGGCTCCGGCATGCACACCCACCTGTCGTTGTTCGAGGGCGACCGAAACGCCTTCCACGAGGCGGGGGCGCCCTACCAGCTCAGTCAGGTGGGGCGGTCGTTCATCGCGGGTCTGCTGCGACACGGTGCCGAGATCAGCGCCGTCACGAACCAGTGGGTCAACTCCTACAAGCGGCTGTGGGGCGGGGGAGAGGCGCCGGCTCACATCTGCTGGGGGCACAACAACCGCAGCGCAATGGTGCGGGTTCCGATGTACAAGCCGAACAAGGACCAGAGCACAAGGATCGAGGTGCGCTCCCTGGACTCGGCGTGCAACCCCTATCTCTCCTTCGCGGT
>JBDTOA010000201.1:0-4010 GCA_039933475.1 Dermatophilaceae bacterium | reverse complement strand
GGGCCAGGATCCGCGGCTCAGAAGCCGTCGCTGCGCTTGCCAGCTGCTCATGGAGACGTCCTCACCGTCGTGTCGAAGCCGGAAGGGCCTGACCACCTGGATGTCCCGCCGGGTCCGTGTGCGCGAGCGACCGGGCGGCTCATCCGAACGCGTAGTACCTGAGTCCCAGGTACGCCCAGCTGACCGCGATCGTGACCGCGGCGACGACCGAGCCGTACTTGGTGAACTGCCAGAAGGAGATCTTGTGACCGTTGCGGGCGGCGATGCCGATGACGACGACGTTCGCGCTGGCACCTACGGCGGTCGCGTTCCCGCCGAGGTCGGCTCCGAGCGCCAGCGCCCACCACAGCGCTGTTGCCTGCCTGGCGCCGTGGCCGGCCTCGACCAGGCTCTGGACCAGTGGGGTCATGGTCGCAACGTAGGGAATGTTGTCAACGATGCCGGAAAACAGTGCGGAGCCCCACAGCAGTGCGGAGGAGGCCAGGAAGTAGTGGTCGCCGACCGCGTTGGTGAGGAGGGTGCCGAGCCGGCCGATGACGCCGACCTCGACGAGGGCGCCGACCATGACGAACAGGCCCATGAAGAACACCAGGGTGGGCCACTCGACCTCTTGGAGGAACTCCGGCGGGTCGAGCTTGGAGAGCGCGACCAGTGCGCCGGCGCCGAGCAGGGCGACCATCGACGGCTCGAGGTGCAGGGCGGAGTGCGCGACGAACCCGATCATCACCGCGACAAGGACAATCCCCGACCGAAGAAGCAGTCCGCGGTCTTTGATGGTCTCGCGCTCGTCGAGGGCCATCAGGGCGGCCACCCGTTCGGGGTCGTAGGTGAACGCGGACCGGAACATCACCCGGCAGAGCCCGATGAACACGACCAGCAGGATGATGACGATGGGTGCCAGGTTGACCACGAAGTCGTTGAAGGTCAGCCCTGCCCGGCTGGCGATGATGATGTTCGGGGGGTCCCCGATCAGGGTGGCCGTGCCACCGATGTTCGACGCAAGCGCCTCGGCGATCAGGAAAGGCACAGGCGGCAGACCGAGCCGGTCGCAGACCAGCAGGGTGACCGGCGCGATGAGCAGAACCGTGGTCACGTTGTCCAGCAGGGCCGACGCCACGGCCGTGAGGACCACGAGCATGACCATGGTGGCGAACGGCCGGCCGCGGGTTCGTTTGGCGGCCCAGATGGCCAGGTAGTCGAACACGCCGGTCTGCTTCAGGACGCTGACGATCACCATCATGCCCAGCAGCAGGAAGATGACGTTCCAGTCGACGCCGGTCTTCTCGCTGAAGAACGCGACCCGCGCGTCGACAACGCCGAGCAGCACCATCGCGGCGGCGCCGGACAGGGCGGCGGCGACCCGGTGGATTCGTTCGGTGGCGATCAGGACGTAGGCAGCGGCGAACGCCGCGACGACAAGTACCGAGGTCATCAGCTGGCGGGCCGCGGCGGCAGGAGGTGGTCCAGCAGGCGGCTGGCGGTGATGGCGCCGATGACGCGGATCTCGCCGTCTTTCTTCTCAACGACGGCGACCAGGGGGGAGTGCATGCGGGCCATCACCGCCGCGACCTCGAGACTGGTTGCGTCGACGTCGACGACCGGTAGCTCGTCGAGGTCCGGTGGCTCGGGTAGCAGGTCACGTACGGTGCTGTGCACCAGCTTGCGGCACAGCTCGTCGGACGCCTCCTCATCCAACGCCCCTGCCAACCGCGGGTTGTCCTGCACGTAGGTGGGGATGAGGAAGCGCATCACCTGCGAGCCAGGCAGGATCGTGTACGGCCGCCCGTCGTCCCGGCACACGATGAGACCTGGGAGGTGTTGGGCCGCCATGGTCTGTGCGGCTTCCATCGCGTCGGTGTCAGGGGTGACGACAGGGAACGGCTGGGCGAGCTTGCGAGCGGTCATCGGGCACTCCAGTGGGTGGGCAGCGTTGAACAGCTTGCCGACCAGACTTCCCGGCGCTCCGAGGCGAGTCTACCCCGCAAGCCTCGCTCCGTTCGTGCGCCTCTACCGCTGTGCCAGCGTCGAGACCTCTACTACTCCACCCCCGCGATCAGCTCCCGGAGGACGGCGACGTGCGCGCTCAACGCCTTGCGACCCTTGGTGGTCAAGGAGATCCACGTCGTCCTACGACCCAGGTGGACGCCCTTGCGGCTCTTGACATAGGCGACCGTCACGAGTGCAGCCACGTGTTTGGAAAGGACCGAGTCGCTGACGTCAAGGCTGTCGCGCAGGGTCGAGAACTCCGCCTCAGACACGGCGGTGAGCAGCGTCATGAGCTTGAGGCGCGCCGGGGCCTGGATGCCGGGATCGAGACCGGTCATCAGCGCCCTAACGCCAGGAGCACAGCCCCCGCGATCGCAAGTGCGCCGAGAATCACCATCCACCCAACAGATTCGCCGCGGCTGTGCGACGCAGGGTCGCCCTGGTACCTGCGCCACCAGCGCCGACCGCTCAGGGCGTATGCCGCACCGCCCGCGACCGCGCAGACGGCAACGAGCCACCACCTCCGGTTGAACCCTGCCCAGGCAGAGGCACCGAGGGCCAGGGCGTAAGAGGTGGAAGCCGCCATGGCGGTTCCGAGGACCACGCGACTGGCCAGCCCCCCAAGCCAGACACCGTTCAGCTGCCGGAACCGGAGCAGCTGGATACCCGCGACCAGAGCAAAGAGCGCCAGCCCGGCTAGCCGTGTGGGAGCCCACAGTCGCTCGTCCGTGATGCTGAATGCGGCTGTGGCGATCTGTACGGCGATGGCGGCACCGATCGCAGCGTAGAAGAAGGAGGGCAGAGCCAGCGTGCCCGCCAAACGCGTCCGCGACGCCTCAGCCTCGACCAGGGCAGCCGCGGCATCATCGGGAGTTGGAGGGGGCTCTGAAGTTTCCATGTTGGAAAGTATGACACCTACTTTCCAACATGGCAAGTATCGCACTGTCCGTTGGGAGATCAGTCCGAGATCGGCGCAGCCCAGCCAGGCCGCTTGACGAGGCAAAATGGATGCCCGGCCGGATCAGCAAACACGCCTTCGCCATCGAGCTTGGTTGCGCCCAGACCAAGGACGTGAGGCGTCGCGTCGGCGACACTCTCGACCATGATGTCGAGGTGAATCTGCTGCGGTACCGCCGTGTCCGGCCAGGTCGGCACACGATGGTCAGGAGCGAGCTGGAACGCGAGCCCAGAGCTCGTGTCACTGGCAGCGACGACCGCGAAATCGTCGCTGGCGTGGGTGATCGGGTGGTTCAGAAGCGCCGAGTAGAACAGCGCGAGCGCTCGGGGGTCAGGACAGTCGAGGATGACGTGGTGCAGACGTCCGTGCATGCGCCCAATGATCTCAGCCGGCGACCGCTCCTGGGTTTTTGGCCTCGGTCTCGGGGCCTGGATCATCGTCTTCTCGGAGCTCCCAGGGGAGGTCAGGCGCCAGAAGTGTTGCCTCGTGGGGTGGCTCGTCGAATGGGCCGGGACGGGCAACGAGCCCTCCAACGTAAAGTCTTCCAGCGCTGGCCAAAGCCGCCGACACTCTGGCCCGCCGATCCCTTCTCTTTCCGAGAAAGAGGCGCCGAACTCGTTCCATCCCAGAAGTTCTCATCTGATTCGCATCCATCCAGTTCCGGAGACGCTTGGGCTGGTACGCGGCCGAGCGAACTTCATCCGTGACTCTAGGACAGCCAGGACGGCGGCGTTCGGCCCGCCCGTGGCCACGGCCGCTTTCGTCGCCCGGCCAGCGGCAACCGACCCCATCGTCGACGCGGTCGGGCAGAAGGTCGTCGGCAGCGTCGCAGAGCTGACTCGGGTCGAGACCGAAGCTGGGCCAGAGATCGGGCCAGGGCGCCATCGACTTGCGCTGAGGTGGCAGGTCAAGGAGGCGTATGCCGAGGGCTTCGAGCTGATCTCGACGCGGACCCCGGTCAGGATCGGCAGGGTGTCGCCGCGACCCTCATCCCCTCTTGTTGCGCCGAAACCACCGTTTCGAGCGCTCCGAGGTGCAGATTCGGTGGTTTCGGCGCAACAAGAAG
>JBDTOA010000200.1:0-4024 GCA_039933475.1 Dermatophilaceae bacterium | reverse complement strand
CTCGCTTCCATCCGCGCGATGGTCGAGAAGGAGCACGAGCTGCGTGGCCACGTCGAGAGCCATCAAGGCTCCGCGCCACAGACGCGTGCCGAGCTGGACGCGCTGCAGGAGTCCCTGGACCAGTGCTGGGATCTCCTGCGGCAGCGCCGGGCGAAAGCGGAGTTCAATCAGGATCCGGCCGAGGCCGAGATTCGCCCCAAGCAGGTTGTGGAGGAGTACCTGGCCTGACGCACCAGCGGCCTGCCAGGTGCGACGGCTAACCGCTTCGCCAGCCCGCGAGGGCGACGGCTAAGCGCTTCTCAGGGCCCAGGGTTGCAGGATGGCGTTGATCGCCTCGCACGCTGGAACGGCGAGATTCAGTCGGTTCGCGCGTGCCACCACAGCGCCATGCAGGGCCTCGAGCTCCATCCGGTGCCCGGTGACCAGGTCATGGTGCAGCGATGAGTAGGAGCCCGGCTCCAAGCCGGCCGCGCCGCCGATCAGCTGGCCGGAGATGTCATCCGGCAACGGAACTCCCTCGAGGCGGGCGAGCTCAACGACCTCGTCGATGATGCGCGCGAACATGTCCCACGACTCGGGGCTGCTGCGGATGTCCCCCAGCGGCAGGCGGGTGGCAGCCGTCATACCTGCCGTTGCGCAGATGAACGCGAACTTGGTCCACAGCGCAACCCGGATGTCCTGCGCGATCTCGGCCTCGATGCCGGCGTCTTGGCAAGCGCTCAGAAGGCGTTCGGTCCGCTGGCTGGGTTGGCCGTCCAGCTCCCCGAAGACCAGTCGGGCTGGGCCGCCGGTGTGCTCGATGACTCCTGGCTCGGCCATCGTGGAGAAGATGTAGGCGACCCCGCCGATCACCCGGTCCGCGCCCACCGCCGCGGCAAGAACCGCCTCGCTGTCTACGCCGTTCTGGAGCGAGACAACTGCACCGCCATCGCCCAGCAGAGCCGGCAACAGCGTGGCGGCCGATTCGGCGTCGTAGGACTTGACACAAAACAGGACGACGTCGCACGGCCCGATGTCGCCCGGGTCAGCGCTGGCGGCGACTGCGACCGTCGTATCCCCAAAGATGCTGCGGACTCTCAGGCCATGCTCACGGATGGCCTTCAGATGGTCACCCCGCCCGACTACCCCGACCTCGTTGCCCGCCTGGGCCAGACGAGCGCCGAAGTAGCCCCCCACGCCGCCTGCGCCGACAACACCGATCTTCATCCCGACTCCTCACGTCGCCGACAACGGGTTTGCTTTCAGCCCCGTGTCGAGGAGCAATCATCGCAGGGCCAACCCGGTCGACCTCATCGAGAGACGCACGGAATGCGACCATTCGCCTGAGCCGGGGACGGTCAGCGACGTAGCCTGCGCCCATGACCTCACAGGATGCGCTGCCACCGGCCGAAGTGGATATCGGCGACCCCGGTGGCTCGCTGCAAGCCGAGTACGAGCGTCGGTCAGTCGCCCGTGAGGCCCGGGTTCGAGGCCGCTTCCCGCGCATGGGTGGTTTACTGCTGGCCCTGTTCGAGGATCCAGCGTCAACGAAGGCCTTCTCCAAGGGTGCGGAGGGTGAGCGACGCGTGGCGGCCCGTCTGGCGGAGCTGTCTGGGCCCGGCGTGCTGTTCCTGCACAACCGCAAGCTGGGCCGAGGTCGCCGAGATGGCGATGTCGACCACGTTGCGCTGACAGCCGGCGGCGTCTTCGTCATCGATGCCAAGCAGTACAAGAACGCCAAGGTGCGGGTACGCCGCACGGGTGGCCTCCTTTTGCCCGTACGTGAGCAGCTCATGGTGAACGGACGCGACCGCTCAAAGCTGATGGCCTCGGTCTCACGCCAGCACGAGGCAGTCTGCGAGGCCGTCGACACATTCCGGCATGCGGAGGTGACTGGGGACGGCATACCCGTCGTCTCGGTGTTGTGCTTCATCGGGGCGGACCTGCCGATGTTCGGCACGCCCCGGGTCGATGGTGTACCGCTGCTCGGGCCCAAAGGAACGGCCAAGCTGCTGCGCGAGTCAGCCGGTTCTCTCGATCAGAACACGCTCGCTGCCCTCCATCGACATCTGGCCGAAGCAATGCCTCCGGCCTGAGTCACCGCGACATCCCGATCTCTCAGGGAACCTGCTGGAAGGCGAGGTCGAGGTCGGCGCAGAGATCGTCAGCAGCCTCTAGCCCCACCGAGATTCGCAGCAGGCCAGGGTTTGGGCGAGCCTCCGCCGCGACCGGCCGGTGGGTCAGCGAAGCGGGGTGCTCGATCAAGGTCTCGGTACCCCCAAGCGATACCGCGTGGCTGATCAGCGAGCAGCTATTGGCCACAGCGGTCGCAGCCGGGTAGCCGCCGGCCACCTCGAACGCCAGCACCGATCCGGGTCCGGCCATCTGGCGCCCGACGATGCCGAGCGGGTCGCAGCCGGCAAGACCGGGATAGTGCACGACTTCCACCATCGGGTGTGCGGCGAGCCATTCGGCGACCAGCTGGGCGCTCGCCTGCTGAGCCTTCACGCGGACGGCAAGCGTCTGAAGGCCGCGGTGCAACAGGTATCCAGCGAGCGGATGAAGAACGCCACCGGTGATGGCGCGCACCCGTCGCAGGCTCGCCGCCCACTCCGGACCTACGGCGACGATGCCGCCCATCACATCTCCGTGCCCGCCAATGAACTTCGTTGCGCTGTGCAGGACAAGAGCCGCGCCGTGCCGCATCGGCTGCTGCAGGACGGGGGTGGCAAAGGTGTTGTCAACAAGGACCGGGACGTCGCCGGCCTGCGCACAGACATCGTCAAGGTCCAGCAGCTCGAGGGTGGGGTTCGCGGGCGTCTCGACGATCACCAGGCCGGTGTCGGGCCGAATCGCCTGCTCGATCTCCTTGGCGCCGGCCCAGGTGACCTCGACGCCGAGAAGGCCGTTGTCCAGCAGGTGGTCGGAGCCGCCATAGAGCGGGCGGACCGCCACGACATGGCGCTTGCCCGACGTGCTCATAGCGAGAAGACAGGCGGTCATGGCCGCCATACCGGAGGCGAAGGCGACGGCCTCTGCGCTGCCCTCAAGCTCGGCGAGAGCGTCCTCGAAGCGGGCGACCGTAGGGTTCCACAGCCGGGCATAGACATCGCTGCTGCCGGGAGTCGGCCGGCCGCCGGTCGCGAGCTGCTCGTAGGACTCGCCGCCGGACTCGACGTCAGCCAGCGGGTTGGTGGTGGACAGGTCAATCGAAGGCACATGTATGCCGAGCCCGGGCAGGTCACGTCGACCGGCGTGCACTGCGACGGTTTCTAGGGCGCTCATGATGCCTCCTGAAGTTCAGCTGGGTGGTCCAAGTGTCGAGACTTCAAGAGGTAACAAGCAAGGATGTCGTACTAGATTCGACCCTGACGCCTCCTGTGGTCATCTATTCGGAAACAGCAGGTCTTGAGGAGACACCGGTGAACAACGTTCGACGCCCCGTGCTCGACCAGATCGACCACGCGATCCTGCTACACCTCGCAGCCGATGGCCGGATGCCCAACCTCGCGCTGGCTTCCGCCGTCGGGATCGCGCCGTCAACCTGTCTGGGGCGGGTCCGGGCTCTTCGGGAAAGCGGGGTCATCCGTGGCTATCACGCCGACATCGACCTGAGCGCCGTCGGCCTGTCGGTGCAGGCCGTCATCGCGGTCCGCATGCAGGCACACAACCGTGAGCAGATCCAGGCCTTCGTCACGCTGGCCCCCCACCTGCCGGGCGTGGTCGAGGTGTTCCACATCGCTGGAGGAACGGACTACCTGTTGCACGTCGCGTCCACCGATACGACAGCGCTGCACGACTTCATCATCGAGTACTTCGCAGCGAGCCCGGTCATCCAGCACGCGGAGACGAGCCTGGTCTTCCGTCACCTCCGGGGCACGAACGTCCTGCCCAAAGACTGAGATCCGCCTGGCGGGAGCTGACTCGTGGCACGGATGCCGGTTTGTGGCACCGCTGCCGGTCTACAGGCTGGAATTGATGCAACTTACGGGTAACGGTCGGGGCCTGGATGACGTCGACGCGCGAGTCGGGCGGTAGCTCAGCT
>JBDTOA010000199.1:0-4026 GCA_039933475.1 Dermatophilaceae bacterium | reverse complement strand
GCGACCCTCCGACGGTCAGGTCGGGGAAGGTCGGGTTGTCGACGGTCGTCGATGCAGGCACGGCGATATCGCCGCCTCCGTTGCCGGACGGGTCCGGCAACGTCGTCGCGGGATAGCCATCCGTGCCGCTGCCGAGGAGGTCCACGGTGTGCAGGGCTCCGGCACATGCCGGCGGCGGCACCTGCGGGATGATCTGGTCGCCGTTGCCGATGTTGACGTCCTCCTCGCCGGTGACCTTGTACTCCGGCTTGCCCTTGGCGTCTTTGGGAATGTCGATCTTGACCAGGTAGTCCCGGCCACCCGGCAGCGGAGCCAGGGTGCCTGTCGTACAAGTCTCCGTCGTGGCGTCCCACTCCCCTGGTGTGTTGTCTGCCAGGAAGCAGCCGTCACCGAACCCGTAGTTCCCGTTCACGGCTGCGCCGAAGTTGGCGTCAGGCGTGCCCTGGCCAGTCGCGTAGGGGCCGACCTGGATCTCCTGCATGAAGCTGGAGATGCACTCGCCCGTCGTCTCCTGGGTGGGCACGAGCACGTTCTCGTCGTAGCTCAGCGGGCTGTCCTTGGCGTGGACGAGAGGGTTGCCGTCAACGTCACGGGCAGTGCACCCCTTCGGCCGTTCCCAGGTCTCGCTGAGGTAGGTGTTCAGCAGCGGGCCCTGCGCGTAGGAACCATCAGCGGCGAGCTCGTACCTCGCGTCGGCGTCGCAGGGCGCGCCCGCGTTCGTGCCGCAGTCGATCGTGGCATGCAGCTCGACAGGCACGCCGGAGATGCCCGGCTGCCAGTCCTCGGAGGCGGCATACTGCGGGTCCAGCTCGTTGCGGGTCGTGTCGTAGCTGACCGAACCCACGATGCCTCCATTTCGCGGGTCGACGCCGACGCTCGTGCCTGCCGTGTCGTAGGCGTGAACGCCCCAGTCGACCCGGCCACTGAGGCCGATGATCGGCATGACGCTGACGTCGACACCGGCGCCCTTGACGGTGGTGGGGGTCGGCTGGTTGTCGGCCTGGTAGGTGACTCCCGTGGTGAAGTAGGCGTCGTTGTAGGCCTCCATCACGATCCACTCGCCGATCGGGTAGCCACTCTCGAAGTAGTAGTGGCCGGTGGAGTCGGTCGTCGCCGAGGTTTGTCCACGGTCGTAGAGGTTGTTCTCGCGGTGGCGCAAGGTGAGCGTGAAGTTGGGCACACCCGCTTCGCCCGGGTCCTTGACCCCGTTGCGGTTGGTGTCGCTGAAGACGTACCCGTCGTACTCGGTCCACCACCCGTTCAGGGGCAGCTGACCCAGGTTGACCACCTCCCCGTTAGCGATGGTCACGTTGTTCATGTTGAGGTTGTAGTCCTGGGGCTCGTCCCACCACGTCAGCGTGTAGTTGCCGTTGGGGACGTTGGGGATGTTGAAGGTGCCGTCCGCGTTGCCACGTCCGATCCAGACTGCGGCGTCACCGGCGCCGAGGTCCACGAGTGAGAGCCAGGGCCTGTCGATCGGGTGGCCGACCTTGGTGCCGGTGTTGCCGCCCCAGTAGTCAAAGGAGCCGCCCTTGGGCGGGGTGTAGGTCTTGATGCCGACCACCGAGCCATTGATCGTTCCGGTTCCGGCCCCCATCGTGTTGGTGGCCTTGACATAACCGAAGATCGGGTCCGGGGTGGGCTCGCCGCCCTTGGCGAAGATCGTGCTGAAGCCGGTGTCGCCCTCCATGTTCCACGCGTCGTAGTCGTGGTTGCCCTCAAGGGTCGTGGTCTGGATCCAGGTCGTCGGACCGTTCGGTGGGGTCACGGTCACGGTGTACCGGTTGGAGCCCAGGTGCGGGATCGCCAACATCCCGTCGGCATCGCTGACGCACTGGCCACCGGTGCCGGGGATCGGGATCGGCACCATGTTGGCGTCGAGCCTGGCAAGCGGGATGGCGTAGGTAACCGGATCTTCGCCCTCATACCTGGTGCACAGCGGGTTGCCGTAGACGTCGGTCTGTAGCGGGCCCAGGGTGTCGGCGACACCGCCGACGAACCCGGCCATGAGGTTCTCGCCCGTGTCCCAGCCCATGTTGGTCGGCGCGTTGTCCTCGAAGACGAGCGCCCGGACTGTGCCGTCGGGCAACGGGTTTGGCTGCAGGGTCACGGCGAGGGGACCAGCCAGGGGGTTGACGCAGCCGGGCACGTCGGCGGGGGCGCTGTCGACGCAGAAGTGCGCACCGTCGATCTTGTAGCCGTCGGCCATGACGGAGATCAGGTAGCGACCGTCAGGCATGGCGAGGAGCGGGAAGTCGCTTTGGTCGCCCTGGGTGTAGATCGGGCTCCCGCCCGAGTTCTCCGCGATCGACTGCCAGAGGCAGGAGCTCGGATAGCCCGGGTCCAGGGCAGAGCAACCGGATCCAGGCGCGGGTGAGCGCTGACCGGTGGTTCCGGTGGTGTCCACGTTGATGATGTATTTGAAGTTGGCGATGGGGTCGCCCTTGGTCACTCCACCGTTCACACCACCGAAAGCGCGCGGTTCAGTTCGCGCGCTGCTCACGGTGATCGACAGGTCGCTCGTCGTCGCCGCTTGGGCAGGCAGCGCGGGCAGAGCGACGAGCATCGCGACCGGCATGGCAAAGGCCACGACTGCGGTCCAGACACGTATCCAGCTCGACCGCCCCGGGGGCCTGCTCACCCCCCGGCGACCAGCGAGAGTAATCCCGCTCCGGGATGTGTTGGCTGTCGCAGGGGTCGCCCACAGTCCACGCATTTGTTTCACCCTTCCCGGCAAGCCTGGATGCTCGCAAGGATCCAAATGTCCACTGGGTCTGGGAGTTAGCTGCCGGTCATGGCACAGGTGTCATGTTTACGTAATCACCACGCGAGAAGGGCTTTGAACATGACACCGCTCCGGGTGCTCGAGACATCGCGATACCTGACGCCGATGGCAGCCGATCATCGAGGGAGCGCAGGGGTCAGCGGCACAACCGTTGTTGTCAAAGGGATTTGGGCTCAGTGCAGCGTCGATGCAGATTCGAGCTCCGACCGATTTGCCTGAACATCTCAAGAGTTCAGGTAGAGGACGCCGGTGACAACGTTCGACTCGGAGAGACGGTCCTACTCGTCGTAGAAGCAGTAGCCAGCGCCGCGAACCGTCTCGATCGGAGGCGTGGGCCGCAGCTTCGAGCGGAGCCGGCCGATCCAGACGTCAACGACGTTGCTGCCCGGGTCGAAGTCGAGATCCCAGATGTCGTGAAGGAGCTCCTCGCGGGAGCAGACGTCGTTCCTGCGCCGCATCAGGTGGGCCAGCAGGGAGAACTCGCGCGCGGTCAGGCTCACCGGCCCGCTGGCGGTGACGGCCCGACGGCGGTGCAGGTCGAGCTGGATGCCCCCCGCCTGCATATAGCGTCGCTCGCCAGACGGAGAGGACGAGTCCTCGTGCAGGTGACGGCGGACCCGAGCGGCCAGCTCAACGGTGGAGAAGGGCTTGGCGACGACGTCCACAGCGCCTCGGTCGAGCGCCTGGATCCGGGCGTTCACCGTGGTGACCGCAGTCATCACTATCACCGGGGGGCTCGATGCTCGTTCCTTCAGTACGCCGAGAACCTCGAACCCGCCACGCCGTGGCATGACCAGATCGAGCAGGACGAGGTCGACGTCGCGGCTGTCCAGCTGGTCCAGTGCAACCTGGCCGTCTTCGGCCTCGTAGACCGTGTGCCCCTGGGCCGAGAGCGACCTGTTGAGGACGTTGCGAATCCGTTTCTCATCGTCTACGACCAGCAAAACAGCCACGAGTCACCTCGGCCCCTTTGGTGGAGCAGCCCCCAAAGCCCATGCCCCACCTCATTCTGCAACGAAAGCAGCCTGGCAGTGCCGCCAACGCAGTTCGTATGTTGACTTGACTGTGGGGTCTGCCACGGCTCAGCTCAACGGCCTTTTGGATGACGACTCCTACGCCGATTGACGTAGCGCTGCCAGGCTGCTGGACAGCTACGCGGCAGGCCCACTCGGCGAGCCCATGGTCACTTCTTCTTGGGCGCTGAGCAGGGGTTTGCCCTGGAGGTAGCGGTCGATGGAGCG
>JBDTOA010000198.1:0-4029 GCA_039933475.1 Dermatophilaceae bacterium | reverse complement strand
TCGAGGACCTGCTGGATCCGGTGGACGTGGCTGGCGAAGCTGGAGACGATGATGCGACCGGGACCAGTGCGGAATACCGTCTCGATGGCAGGGGAGAGCTCGCGTTCCGACGTGATGAACCCGGGGACCTCGGCATTGGTGGAGTCGACCATGAACAGGTCGACACCCTCTTCGGCCACGCGCGCGAACGAACGCAGGTCGGTGAGGCGCCCGTCGAGGGGGAACTGGTCCATCTTGAAGTCGCCGGTGTGCAGCACGAGGCCGGCCGCGGTTCGGATCGCCACCGCCAGGCCGTCGGGTATCGAGTGGTTGACCGCGATGAACTCGCAGTCGAAGGGGCCCAGTGAAAGCCTTCTGCCCTCACGGACCTCGACGGTCTTGGGGGTGATCCGGTGCTCCTTGAGCTTGGCCGTGATGAAGGCCAGGGTCAGCTTTGAACCGACCAGCGGTATGTCGGGCCGCTCGCGCAGCAGGTAGGGGACGCCGCCGATGTGGTCCTCGTGGCCGTGGGTGAGCACGATGGCCTCGATCTTGTCCAGGCGGTCCCGGATCCAGGTGAAGTCGGGCAGGATCACGTCCACGCCGGGCTGGTGCTCTTCGGGGAACAGCACCCCGCAGTCGACGACCAGGAGCCGGCCGGCGTGCTCGAAGACCGTCATGTTGCGGCCGATCTCGCCGAGCCCGCCCAGTGGCACCACCCGGAGCCCGTTAGACGGCAACGTCGGCAGGTTGTCCTTGTCCTTGATGTTCCTGGCGCCGCTCTTGGCTCCCCGGCGGCTCATCGGTTCTCCCCGCGGAGGCTGACGTCGAAGCTCATCTGGGTTGACCTTTCATCGTTTTTTGGGTCACGACCAGATCGCCTGGCCGATGGCCACGCCCAGGAAGGCGCAGAGAAGTCCGGCGACGATGCTAGCCGCGACGTTGACCACCGCCAACAGCCGGGCCTCGTCCTCGAGCAGCCGTAGCGTCTCGTAGGAGAAGGTTGAGTAGGTCGTCAACGCGCCACAGAACCCGGTTCCGACCGCGAGCTGCACCTGCGCGGAGGCCCCGCCCGTGATGACAGCTCCGGTGACGATTCCCAGGATCAGCGACCCCACCACGTTGACGGCAAAGGTGCCCCAGGGGAAGACCGTGTCACGGCGGCCCTGGATGGCCCGGTCGCCGAGGTACCGCAGCGGCGCTCCGATCGCGGCGCCAGCCATGACCAGGAGCAGGCTCACCGGTCGGGCCCGGGTGCGTCGCGGGGGGCGTGACCACCAACCGTGCCGTCGGGACTCGTGCCGACGTAGCGGATCACCTCGCAGTCGTCCAGGATGACCAGCCCCTCGGTCACGAGCTCGTCCAGCTGGGGGAGGAAGTCACGGATGCGGTCGTGGCTGTCGACGATGAGGATGACCACCGGCAGGTCATCGGACAGGCTGAGGATCCGCGAGGTGTGGATCCGGCTGGTGGCGCCGAATCCCTCGACGCCGTGCAGAACTGTGGCACCCGCCAGGCCGGCTTCGTGGGCGCGGTGGACGATCTCGGTGAACAGGGGCCTGTGGTGCCAGTGGCCGGAGTCACTGACGATGATCGTGAGCCGTTGCGCAGTGCCGGTGAGTCTCATTGGGTCCTCCAGCTGACCAGGCGTCGTGTCGCGGTTGCCGCGGCCCATGCCGCCAGCAGGGCCGAGATGGGAGTGAGTGCGAGGTAGGCAAGGGCGGTTCCGCTGTGTCCGCCGGCAACGAGCTGCTGGATGTCGACGGCGTAGGTGGAGAAGGTCGTGAAACCACCGAGGACCCCGGTGCCGAAGAACGGTCGGAGGAGTCTCTGCCTGCTCCACACCTCGGTGATCAGGACCATCAGGACGCCGATCAGGGCGCAGCCAAGGATGTTGATGGCCAGGGTGCTTTTCGGGAAGCCCCCTGAGTCGGTGGGCCAGCTCGTCTGGATCAGGTATCTCGAGCCGGCTCCGATCGCGCCACCGGCTGAGATCGCAGCCAGCAGGGTTCGGTCGCCTCGTGAGCGAGCTCGGCCACGATGTGCCTGGCGCAGGTCGATGTCGGTGCTGAACGGCTCATGGGCGGCGCTGTCCGTGCCCTTGGCAGACTTCTGATCCGGCACCGGCGCCACCTCCCTACCTGGACGGGCTCGCTGGGCACAAGAATGCCGCGAGGGAAACAGGCAGGGACTGTTGGTCACCCCGGCAGGGGTGACGGTTGGGTACGGCGAGCCCCACCGCCGTTGGTACGCGCCGAAGTTTACACATCAGCCCCGAGGTAGCACCACGAGAACCAGCCACCAGAGGGGGCCATCGTCGGCGCGCCGAACTGGCAGCCGGCGGGATGACGAAGCCGCCTTGCCGGGTTAGCGCAACCGCTCCAGCGCCAGCCCCTTGGCACGCAGCGCCTTGATCATTGACGGCAAGGCATACCTGGCCTGGGTGTTCGACATGTGCATCAGGATCACGTCGCCCGCGCCAGCTGGTGGCGTCCGGTTGTCGCCGTGGATGACCTTGTTGACGATCGTGGCCGCGCTGACACCCGACCAGTCGCGGGTGTCGACCCCCCAGTAGCACAAGCGGTACCCCTGGGCCGCCGCCAAGGTGAACGACCGGACGGAGTACGCGCCGGCCCCACCCGGAGGGCGAAGCAGCTTCGGCGAGGTGTTGGACTGCTGGCCGTACGCGACCTCAGAGTGGAAGGCGGCGGCGCTGAGCTTGTTGATGTGCGGGTGCGTGTTCGTGTGGTTTTCCACGCCATGGCCGGCCGCCTTGATCTGGCGGATCATGGCGGGGTTCAACCGGGCCCAGGTCCCCTTGGGGAAGAACTGTGCGCGCACGTTGTAGGCCTTGAGGGTGGCCAGGATCGAGTTCAGGTTCGAAGCGCTCGTGTAGCCGTCATCGAAGGTGAGCCGCACATTCTTGGTGGTGTTGTAGCACTTGGTGATCTGTGCTCGCACCGAAGCAGTCACCGGTGTGCTGGCATACCCCTGCGTGGAGACGGCCAACGTCCCCGAGTAGACGCGTGATCGTGATCCCGCTTTGGTCAGGGTCGCGGTGCCACGCAGGGTGAAGGACCCCACCGTCTTCGGCAGGGTGACGTAGCACCGCTCAGAGACTGCCGAGCCCCCGTGCCTCCACTTGAGGTCACAGGTCGTGGGCAGACTTCCGACCCGCGCGGTCAGGGTGGCGGCCCATCCGGCCGGCACGTTGGTCACCGTGACTATGGTCATCGCGACGCTGCCCGGGTTGTCAACCAGTGGCGTCACCGACACGACCGGGGTGACCACCGCTGACGCGGACGGCGCCCAAAACATCGGGAGCATCATGGCTGCGGCAACAGAGATCGCTGCTGCCGCACTTGTGCGCATGGAGCTCTTCAACGCGGCCTCCGGTGGCCAGACCTGGACGTCGGGCACCCCGACCTCGCACAACGTAACCGCGGGAATGGGCTGGCGCACCGATAACGCCCAAAAGAGCAGTTAAAGCAATCTGACCGGCATTACACGGCCAGAGGTGTGAAAGGCGCCGGGGCTGTCGGCGCGACAGCCCCGGCGCTTACGATGGTTGTTGTTTCCAGGGAGTCGGCAGGGGAGGTGAGCGTGATACGGGCACGTAGTGGTGAGGCTGGATTCAAGGGGGCGGCCAAAACAGTGATGCGCTGGTTCGAGGACACCGGGGCCTACCCCGCTTTCGCCATCGCCCTTCTCGTGGTTGGTTCCCTGTTCGTTCTTGCCGAGATCCAGAGTCCGAGCATGCTCCAGTGGAACGGAACGCCGGTGCACGCCACCCAAAGCGGAGGAATCGCTTTCTACCAGTTCCAGGGGCAGACGTACACCCTGAATGTTGCAACACCTTCGGCGTTCTCCAGCACGATCTACATCGACCCGGAAGAGCCGTCGACTGCGATGTTCGGCAACCCGGTGACCCGATTTTCGGAGGCCGCCACCGTGGCCGGGCCGTACCTCGTGGCGTTGCTCCTGCTGGGCCTCGGCTTTGCGCGTCGATCGCGGCGCAGACGCAAGCGGCTGCAGGCGCGCGCGCGGAAG
>JBDTOA010000197.1:0-4064 GCA_039933475.1 Dermatophilaceae bacterium | reverse complement strand
CCCGAAGATGCCGGGCGAGCCGTCAAGGGTGCAGCCGAGCCGCGCCCGCAAGCCCGAGTCAGGCGGAGACCGTTAGCAGGCTTCCATCAGAGTTGGCGCGATTTCGGGTGACATGCGTGATGGAAACGCGCTATCGGCGAGGCAACCTCACTTCTGGAGAACGGCATCCAGGTCGTAGGCGATCGGCCGGTCGACCTGTGATGCCAGGCAGGACTCGGGGTCGCGATCCGGACGCCAGCGCAACAGCGTGACGGTATGACGGAAGCGCGCGCCCTCCATCTGGTCGAACTTCACCTCGACCACCCGCTCTGGGCGCAGGCTGATGAAGCTCGTGTCCTTGTTGCCGCTGAACCGTGAGCGGTCTGTTGCTCCCCTCACCGGGTCGCCCTGATCGTCGGTGATCACCAGTGGCGCGAGCTCGTCGACCAGCTCGAGGCGTCGGGTGTCGGTGAAGGCCGAGACGCCGCCCACCGGGTAGAGGGTGCCGCCCTCGTCATACAGACCAAGCAGAAGTGACCCGACGCCGCTGCCGGACTTGTGGACCCGATAGCCGACGACAACCGCCTCGGCGGTTCTCGAGTGCTTGATCTTGAGCATGGCGCGCTTTCCGGGCTGGTAGGCGGCAGCCAGCGGCTTGGCAACGACCCCGTCAAGACCGGCGCCCTCGAAGTTCTCGAACCAGTCCCTGGCCGTGTCGACGTCGGTGGTGGTTCGGGTCAGGTGAACCGGCGCGCCGCCGGAAAGGCCGGCGAGAGCCCTCTCCAGGCGCTGTCGTCGCTCGCCGAAGGCCAGGCCGGTCAGGTCCTCGTCGCCGAGGGCAAGGATGTCGAAACAGATCAGCTCGGCGGGCGTCTCGCGGGCGAGTCGCTGGACCCGGCTGTCGGCTGGGTGGATGCGCTGGGTCAGGCTCGGCCAGTCGAGTCGTTGCGCACCGGGTGGACCGGCGCGGACGACGAGCTCGGCGTCGATGGCGCACCGCTCGGGCAGATGCGCCCGGACAGCGTCGACCACCTCCGGGAAGTAGCGGGTCAGCGGCTTGGAGCCCCGGCTCGCGAGCTCCACCTCGTCGCCGTCGCGCAGCACGATACAGCGGAAGCCGTCCCACTTTGGTTCGTAGGACAGGCCTCCTGCCACGGAGTCGGGCTCGGGCACACCAGTGATCGCCTTTGCCAGCATGGGGGCCACTGGCAGTTTGATAGGTAGGTCCACAAATGCATTGTGGACCTGAGACGATGCTCGAGTGCCTTCGATTCGTCAGGTTCCACAGAAGCTTCTCCTCGCGGGGGCTGCCGCAGGTGTGGCTGCCACAGCCGTGTCTGCAGCCGGGACCGTCGCTGCCGCAACGTATTTCGCCCGCAAGGTGCTCACACCTGATCGCCTGAGGCCGGACGACACCGAGATTCTGCTGGTCGAGGATGATGCTCTTACCTTGGGGCTCACCCCCGCCACGGCCCAGCCTGGACGCTACGGGCTGTGGCTCGATGGTGGGCAGGGGCACGTCAGGCTGGGGGCTGTTCTCGAGGTTGATGCTGCGGCGGGCCGGGTCCGGCGAGCTCTCGAGGGCGTCGACGCCGGTGAGCTACGGGTAGGCCCTGCCCGCTGGAACCAGTACTACTTTGCGGGTGACCCCCAGGAGGCATTGGGGCTCCCTTTCCTCGACGTCCAGATCACCGCCGAGATCGGACCACTGGCAGGCTGGCAGGTGCCGGCGGCCGGCGAGATCTCGGACCGGTGGGCGATCCTTGTCCACGGCAGGGGAGCGCAGCGGGGGGAGTGTCTGCGGGCCGTTCCTGTCTTTCACGCCCTTGGACTCATCGCCCTGATACCGAGCTATCGCAACGATGTCGGCGCTCCCTCAAGCTCCGACGGCAGATACAGCCTTGGCCTGTCCGAGTGGCGTGATCTCGAGGCGGCGATCCTGTATGCCGTCGAGAACGGTGCCAGCGAGATCGTCCTGTTCGGCTACTCCATGGGTGCTGCCATCATCTTGCAGACACTTGACCGGTCATCGCTCTCGGATCGCGTGAGCGCTGTGATCCTGGACGCGCCGGTGATCGACTGGTCGGACGTGCTGCGTCACCACGGGTCACTGAACAAGATCCCGGGCCCCGTCGGGCGGCTGAGCCGTTCACTGATCGGCCGTCGGTGGGCCCGCCGACTGGTCGGCGTGCACGAGCCCATCGATGTGGCGCTGACGAACTGGGAGCATCGCTCGGACGAGCTCACGCACCCAACGTTGCTCATCCACTCACTGGATGACGAGTTCGTACCCGCCGGACCTTCGATCTCACTTGCGGGCAAGCGCCCCGACCTCGTCCGCTTCGAACCATGGCACGACGCTCGGCACACGCAGGAGTGGAATGTCGACCCTGAGCGATGGGACGCCGTCGTGCGTGAGTTCCTGAGTGACCTCAGTGACTTCAGTGACCGGCCTCGGTCGACCTGACCGCCGCAGCCAAGGCGTCGCGCCCCTGAGGCGTGACCCATCGACCCAGCAGCGAGCCCTCAGACTCGATCAACATCACGGGGACCAGGTCTGCGGCCACCGGGTCGCCCGCGGTGATGCGTGGGTGGTCCCCGGCGACGATCCTCGGGGCGAGGGTCATGCAAAGCTCGTCCAGCCGTCCCGACGCTGTCAGGTCGCGCAGGAGATGGGGACCTCCCTCGCAAAGGATGCGCTGCATACCTCTTCGCGAGAGTGCGTCCAAGGCTGCACTGAGGTCTACGTCCTCCTGACCCTCGACGACGACCTGGTCCTCGCCAAGCTGTTTCCGGGCGAGGTCGATCGCCTCCTCGCCCGCATGCCTGCAGGTGATCAGCAGGACCTCGCCCGAGCTGTCCCTTGCCTGGCTGACCAGCGGCGGGACGTTCCCTGAGCGACTGACGACGGCCGTCGTGGGATGGGCTGGGCGGCCGTCCCGCAGGTCGAGCCAGGGTGCGCGGGTCGTGGCTCGGCGGTACCCCTCGACGCGCGCCGTTCCTGCGCCGACCAGGATCACGTCTGCGAGTGCCCTCAGGAGCCCGTACACGTCCCGGTCAGCGCCGGTGTTGATGGAGCTGGAGCGGCCGTTCTCGCCGGTTGCCGCCCCGTCCAGCGACGACACCATGTTGGCCCTGACCCAGCTCTGGCTGGCGGAAAGGCTCGGATAGCCGTAGGCGACCGCCAGGGCCTTCGAATCAATCTTGTCGTCACGACTGGGGTTCAAGGAGTCCTTGGGAGAGAGCAGAAGGTGCATGACCGCCATCCTTGCACCCGAAATACGGCCCGGATGGAGGGTCGCGCGAGTGAGCCTGTGATGCGACCATCGGTTAATGCCGAAGACCAAGAAGCAGGGAAAGAGCGCCCAAGAGGATGAGGCCGGAGCGGGGATCTTCTCGCGGGCCCTGGTAGCGGGGCCGGGATTTGTCCTGGCAGAGCGTGACCCACGTTCCACTCCGGCATTCGACGGGAACAAGAAGTCCGGTGAAAAGCTGCTCGCCGCAACAGTTCCAGAGCTCGCTGACCTGCAGGAGCGGCTGTATGCCGAGTCCAGGGAGGGCGCGAAGAGGGCCGTGCTGCTCGTGGTGCAGGGGATGGACACCTCGGGCAAGGGCGGAATCATGCGCCACGTGGTCGGTTCGGTTGATCCCCAGGGTGTGAGCTACACAGCGTTCAAGGCGCCGACCAAGGTCGAGCGGGAGCACCCCTTCCTCTGGCGCATCCGCAACGCACTGCCGGCCCCAGGACAGATCGGGGTCTTCGACCGCTCGCACTACGAGGATGTCCTGATCGTCCGGGTGCACAACCTGGTGCCTCCGGCGACGTGGGGTCGTCGCTACGGGCAGATCAACACGTTCGAGCAGGCCGTCACGCAGGCGGGCACCACCGTCATCAAGGTCATGCTGCACATCTCCAGCGAGGAGCAGAAGGCGCGTTTGGGAGCGCGCCTCGAGGAGCCGGACAAGCACTGGAAGTACAACCCGGGTGATGTCGACGAGCGCGAGCTGTGGCCGGCGTACCAGGAGGCGTACCAGGTGGCCATCGAGAGGTGCTCGACCGAGCAGGCCCCATGGTTTGTCGTTCC
>JBDTOA010000196.1:0-4104 GCA_039933475.1 Dermatophilaceae bacterium | reverse complement strand
ACACGCCGATCGCCATGCCCCACCACATCCGGGTGGTGAAGAACTTGCGGAACTCGGCCTTGACTGCGCCCGCCATCAGGGCCTCACTCCTTCGTATGGTGCGCCCGAGGGTGGCGCGGGGGTGTCCTGGACAGCTGTGCCGCCGGTGCTGCCGGCGAGGTTGCGGTTGCGGTTCTCTGGCGCTTCGGTCAGCTCGAAGAACAATGCCTCCAAGTCGGTCTGGTGCGTTCGCAGCCCATGGATGGGCAGGCCCGCGCGCAACGCGATATCACCTACGCGCGCCATGTCGTCGCCGATCGCCTCGAGCGTGGTGGCATCGGTGGCGTGCGCCTGGACGCCGGCCGCGTTCAACGCGGTGACCAGCGCTGGAGCGTCGGTTGTGCGCACGATGGAACGTTTCTCACCATGCAGATCGGCGACCGAGCCCTGCTGGATGAACTTGCCATTGGCGATGATGATGACGTCGTCGACCGTCTGTTCGACCTCAGAGAGCATGTGGCTCGAGATCAGGATCGTCTTCCCCTGGCTGCTCAGGTGACGCAGGAGCATCCGCAGCCACCGGATGCCTTCAGGGTCAAGGCCGTTGGCTGGTTCGTCGAGAAGAAGCACCTGCGGATCGCCGAGCATCGCGGCAGCCAGGCCGAGACGCTGGCGCATGCCCATGGAGTAGCCGCCGGCTCGTTGTCGCGCCGCAGCCGGGATACCGACCATCTCGAGCATCTCGTCGACCCGTTTGGGGTCAACTCCTGCGGTATCGGCCAGGATTCGCAGGTGGTTACGTCCGGAACGGCCCGGATGGAAGTTGGTGGCCTCGAGCGCGGACCCGACAACGCGCAGAGGCGTTGCGATGTCGCTGTAAGGCTGTCCGCCGATCGTGGCGATGCCGCTGCTCGGTCGCACCAGCCCCAGCAACATGCGCAAGGTGGTGGTCTTTCCGGCTCCGTTCGGTCCCAGGAAACCGGTTATCCGCCCGGGCTCTACCGAGAAGCTGAGGCTGTCCACAGCCGTGAAGCTGCCGAACCTCTTGGTCAGGTCTCGGACCTCGATGCGAGTCCCTGCTTTCATGGCACTCAAGCCTTCAGTCATCTGATTTCCCCAGCGTTTTCATGAGGTCACCCAACCACGCTCTGCCGACGGGAGTGCGGGGACCTCAGCGATCTCTCAGTCTTCGGACAAAAGCCAGCCCTGACCAGGTGTCGTCGATGGCGCACACCTTGATGTCGACGATGCCTTCAGCCAGGCCGAGCTCGCGCACGATGTTCCCCGTGACATCGGTTGCCACACCGCTTGATCTCTTGGGCCAGCAGATCCACAGCCGCCCCGCGGTGGCCGTGGCCAGAATCGCCGGGGCCAACCTGCGTCTCAGCGTTGCCAGGTCGGGAGCGAAGGCCAGCACCACGTCATACCGGCCCTTTCCTGCACGGGTATGGCGCGCGGCACAGTCCCACATCCCCAGTTCGGTTCCCGGTGGCTGGCCGAGCACGAGGACGCGCGACCCAGGGTTCACTCCGAGCTTGCGGGGCAAGGACGTTCCCGAGTAGCCGGCGGTCATGATGAGCCATCGTGGCAGCGTCTCGGCGGTGCCAGCAAGACTTTGCCGGCGCCCTGTCGCCGCCGCCTTCGGCTGGCAGCCAGAGTGGCGGCCTTAGGATGTGAGCACTATGACGGAGTGGTTGCTGGTCCTCGCCGGCGTCGGGTTGACCATGGGGACGGCCGTCTTTGTTGCCGCAGAGTTCGCCTTCGTGGCCCTGGACACCACAACGGTGCAGCGGGCCATCGACCAGGGGGATGCCGCGGCCAAGCCGACCCTCGCATCCCTGCGTCAGCTTTCGACCCAGCTGTCGGCCTCACAGGTCGGCATCACGGTGACCACGCTGATCTTGGGCTATCTGGCACAGCCCTCGATCGGCAAGCTGCTGCAGACCCCGCTCCAGGCCGCGGGCATCCCGCCGTCAGCCATCGAGCCGACCGCAACGGCGGTGGCCCTGGTCCTCGCGACGCTCTTCTCCATGTTGTTCGGTGAGCTGCTGCCGCAGTTTCTCGGCATTTCGGCACCGCTGCGAACGGCCAAGCTGGTCGCCCTGCCGGTGCGCGCATTCTCTGTCGTCACCCGACCTCTCATCCTTGTCCTCAACGGCTCGGCGAACCTGGTGCTCAAGGCCTTTGGGATCACCCCGCGGGAGGAGCTCAGTGCAGCCCGGACCCCGCAGGAGCTCGCATCGCTGATCGCCCGGTCGGCCGAGGCAGGCACGATGGCCCAGGACACGGCACGGCTGGTGACCCAGTCCCTGACCTTCGGTGAGCGCACCGCCGCCGACGTCATGACCCCTCGGGTTCGCTGCACGCCGATCGAGCGAACCGACTTCGCAGAGGATGTGGTCAGACTCGCTCGCCTGACCGGTCACTCGCGATTCCCGGTCACCGGCGAGGACTGGGACGACGTGGACGGTCTGGTGCACGTCAAACGGGCTATCGCCGTCCCCCACGACCGCCGCAAGGAGGTGCCGGTCTCCGCGCTGATGGTGGACGCGGTGATGGTCCCGGAGACGATTCGGCTGGACCCGCTTCTGCTGATGCTGCGTTCGGCAGGCCATCAGATGGCCATTGTCGTGGACGAGTATGGCGGCACGTCCGGCATCGTGACGCTCGAGGACGTCATCGAGGAGATCGTCGGCGAGGTGAGCGACGAGCATGACCGCGCTCGTACGACGGGACGCATCAGCGCTGACGGGTCTTGGACGGTTCCGGGCCTGTGGAGACCCGACGAGGTCCGCGACCGGCTCGGTGCGCTGGTCGCGGACGGGTCGGCGTACGAGACCATCGGCGGTTATGTGATGGCGTGCCTGGGGCGGGTCCCGGTGGTCGGGGACGAGGTCTCAGTGCCTGGCTGGACCATCCGCGTCGATGCCATGGATGGCCGCCGCGTCGACCGGCTTCGGTTCACCCCTTCGGAAGACACGCCCGCCGTGCTGACGAGTTTTTGGCCGGACGACCCTTCGGTGGCGGCGGAGGAGGGTGAGTCCGGATGAGCCATTCCGCAGCGCTGTGGCTCTCTGTCTTCCTGCTTCTGTCCAACGCGTTCTTCGTGGGTGCCGAGTTTGCCGTGATGACCGCCCGGCGCTCCCGGCTGGAGCCCCTGGCCGAGGCCGGCAGCAAACGCGCCAAGATCAGTCTCGTGGCGATCGGGCAGGTGGCCTCCCTGCTGACCACCGCTCAGCTTGGCATCACGCTCAGCTCGGTCGGGCTCGGCGCCGTTGCCGAAGAGGCGCTGCACCAGACGATTGAGCCGGTGCTGGTCGATCTCGGTCTGTCCGCCTCGCTGAGCCGGCCGCTCGCCCTGGGGGTCGCGCTGCTCATCGTGGCCTACCTGCACGTCGTCGTCGGCGAGATGGTCCCCAAGAACCTCGCCATCGCTGGTCCCCAGCAGGCGGCCCTGGCGCTGGCGCCTCCGCTTCTGTACATCAGCCGGGCGTTGCGGCCCGTGATCCGGCTGATGGAAGGCCTCGCCAAGGCGATGGTCCGGCTGCTCGGCATAGAGCCCAAGGACGAGCTGACCTCGGCATTCACGGTCGAAGAGGTCCAGGTCATGGTCGCCGAAAGCCATCGCGAGGGTCTGATCGAGTCCGATCGGCACGGGCTCACGCGGCGGGCGCTCGAGTTCAGCGACCGCGTGGCCGGCGACGTGGCGGTCCCGCTCAGTGCCCTGGTGACCCTGCCGCTGGGTGCCAGCCCCGCCGACGTCGAGCATCTGGTCGCCAAACGCGGTTTCTCGCGCTTCGCCATCACTGACGCGGCGGGCGATGTCGTGGGCTACCTGCACCTCAAGGACGTCCTCTACGCCGATGACACCCAGCACAGCCAGCCGGTGCCGCTCAAGCGAATACGCCGCCTTGCCACCGTTCAGTCCGACGATGAGGTCGAGGACGTCCTGGCCACGATGCAACGCACCGGCGCCCACCTGGCTCGCGTGGTCGACCCCGCAGGCGTGGTGACAGGAGTGGTCTTCCTCGAGGACGTACTGGAGGAGCTCGTGGGCGAGGTCACGGACGCCAGCCAGCGCTGACCCGCCACAACGCCTCGGGACCCACCACCACTCGGGTCCCA
>JBDTOA010000195.1:0-4108 GCA_039933475.1 Dermatophilaceae bacterium | reverse complement strand
ACCCCGCCCGGCTGATCCTGGAGATCACCGAGTCCTCGATCCTCAGCGCCGGACCCTCCGCACTGGCCGAGCTGGAGATCCTTCGGGGGCGCGGGGTGAAGGTCGCGATCGACGACTTCGGCACGGCATACGCCACCTTGGCGAACCTCACCACCTTGCCGGTGGACGTCCTGAAGGTTGACATGTCCTTCACCGCCGGCCTCCCGGACCAGCGAACCCACACCGCCATCGTCCACGGCATCGCCTCGATCGCCTTCGAGCTGGACATTCCGTGCGTCATCGAAGGCGTCGAGACCGATGTGCAGCTGGCGGCAATCCGGGGCATGTCTGTCCAGGCGCAGGGCTGGGTCTGGGGCAAGCCCCAAGGAGCCGGACATGTGCCGGAGCTGGGCCCCTTGCCACCAGCCCTGGTCGGCGACGCCCAGACGCGAGCTGGCGGCTCCAACGCGCAGGCAAACGGAACGATCCTGAACTGAGGCGAGATCAGGACGCTGATCGCCGGAAATCTTGGGTTATCTGTAGCAAAGTATGAGTCCGCCTAAATTTGGGGGTGACGAAGTGGCGCAGGACACAGCGCTGGTGGCCAGCCTGCTCGAACGCGCCCAGTGCGGCGAGCACGACGAGGCTCTCCGGCTGGCCGAGGCGGCCCTGCTGGAGCAGGCAGGTGGCCTGGGCGATGGTGCGGCCGGAATGCACTTCGTCCGATTCGTTGCCCTGCTCGTTCAGGGGCGCAGCAGCGAGGCGATCGGCGCCATCGATCTCATGCTGGAGTCGGCCGACCGCGAGGACAGCCCCGGATGGCGGTCGTGCGCCCTCTCGGGCAGGGCCTGGCAGCGCCTGATGATCGACCAGCAGCTTGCCGAGCATGACGTGACCGAAGTGCTTCAGGACCTGGTCGACGCCGAGATTGCACTCGCCGGCGGCATCGAGGACAGCGTGATCGCAGAGAACGCCTACACCGGAGTCGGTCTCGGCTACCACCAGCTGCGGCTGTACGAGCTGGCCCTGCCCAACTACGAGGCTGCCTACGCGGTCAGTGCTCACGACGGCCGTCAGGCAGGCAACCAGGCGATGTGGCAGTGCAACCTCGCGACGCTGCACCTGGAGTGGGCTCTTGAGCTCTACCGCGTTCATCAGGTTGCCGGAGGCGAAGAGCACAGCCTGGCAGCGGGCAGGCATGCCGCCCTGGCGCTCGAGAAGGCTGGCGGACCTGATGCCGAACGATGGCGCCAGGACGCCCACCTCCTCGCCGGGTGTGCCGCCGCCGACGGCCCCGACCCTGCAGCCGCAGCAGAGGCCATCGAGCGGTACGCCGCTGCCCTCGACCTGCGGGGCCAACGTATCGAGGTGGCCTTTGCCCTGCCCTTTCTGGCAGTGGCGCTGAGCCGCTCGGGCCAGCAGACGCGAGCGCTGGAGGTCATCGAGCGAGCCGCCACCGACCTTCCCGCGGATGCCGGATGGCTGACGCGCGCTGCCGTCAGCCACACGCGGGCAAACCTGCTGGCCAAGGACGGTGGCCCGGCCGCCACCGCTGCTCTGGCCTACGGCGACACCTTGGCCGAGGCCCTCTGGGGGCAACGACTCGGGACCCTTCACACGGCCACCACCATGAAGTCCTACGACCAGCTACGCAAGGAGCACGAACGGGTCGCGCGAAGCGCCGAGGCCGACGAGGTGACCCAGGTACCGAACCGTCGGGCCTTCGACCGTGTCGTCGACTCGATGAAGGGCTCCGGGGACGACCGCCGCGTGGCGGTGCTCGTCGTGGACCTCGACAAGTTCAAGTCGGTCAACGATGCCTGGGGCCACGCAGCCGGGGACGGCGTGCTGCGTGCGGTGGCAGCCGTACTGGCCCAGGAGATCCGTGACGGCGACCTCGTCGCCCGCCTCGGAGGCGATGAGTTCGGTGTGCTGCTGCCAGGAGCCGGCGGCAGCCTGGCACACAACGTGGCCCAGCGAATGGTCAGTGCGATCGAGAACCTGGAGGACTGTCCGGTCACCGTGAGCATCGGCGTGGCGAGCGGCCCAACATCGGGCGTTCTCAGCACCTGGCACGCAGCGGACCTGGCCATGTACGTCGCGAAGCGAGCAGGCGGCAGCCGCGCCCACCTTCACGAGACGGAGTCCTGACCCGCTCACTACCAGCTGGTGCCGGTACGACGAGCTCAGTGGGTCAGAACGCCATCCACTAGCCCGACCGGCTGCTCAACCGGTGGTATGCCGCCCGCCCGGCTCGCGTGCGAGCCCGACAGCAGCCTTCGCAGCCGAAGGGCCGCGAATACTGCGACGAGGCTGATGCCCACGTGCACCGCAACGAACAGCGAGCCACGGCCAGCGCTGAGAGCAACGCCCGCCAGCAGCGGACCCGCCGCGGACACGCCGGTCTGCAGCGCGGCGAAGATGCCCAGCATCGTGCCGACCATGCCGGATGGAGCGAGGCTGGCGGTAAGCGGGTTGAGCACCGGCGCATACATCGTCTCGCCGACCGCGAAGACTCCGAACACCACGACGAACATCGTTCCGGCAAGCTCAGGCACCACCGACGCGGCAGCAAGCAGCAGCCACGACAGCACCCAGATCGAGCCGACGACCACCAGCAACGAAGGCGCCGACCGCTTGGCGGTCCATCTGACCACAGCCATCTGCAGGACGACCACCACAAGGCAGTTGACCGCGGCCGCCGTGCCGATCGTGTGAGGTGAGACGCCAAGCACCATGATCGCGTAGGCCGGCAGTCCCGACTCGAACTGCGCGTAGAAGCCAAGCGCCAGGGTGACCGTGATGACGGCCGTCCAGCGAAGGGTCGGGGTAGCCAGGATGACCTTCGCTGCCAGCCAGACCGAGGCGCTGGGTGCGTCCTCCGGCGATGGAACATGGTCAGCCGGCGCGCCCCGGCCCGCGAGGCCGATCAAACCGGCGGCGGCGAGGAAACCGACGGCGGCAGTGGCGAAGGCCGGCAACATGCCGTCGACCCGACTGAGGTCGACGAGGTATCCGGCGGCAAAGGCGCCGATGGCCATGCCAACGGCCATGCCGGTGAACTGCAGGGCGAAGACTCTGCGCCGGTCTTCGGAACCGACCCAGCGCAGCACAAGAACCGTCTGGGCAGGAGCGGCCGCCGTGACCCCGACGCCGAAGACGAACATGCCGGCCAGGAACATCAGCGGGGTCCCGGCGACGATCAGGAAGGCGACCGCGGCCGCGGCCACGACCTTGGCAACGACGGCGACCCGCGCTGGGTCGAACCGATCGGCGAGACGACCACCGACCGGTGCCGCGGCGAGGGCGCCGATGGAGAAGAGGCTGGCGGCCGACGCTGCCACCACTCCACCCCAGCCGCGGGTGTTCGAGGCATAGGCGTACTGGTACGGCAGGATCGAGCCCCAGCCCAGCATGCTCACCGTCGACGCCAGCACCAGCAGCCGTGCGCGCTTCATTTCTTCCTCCACCTTGTCTTGCATTTCGTACTGTTAGGTATCGAATATTTCGATCTCGAAATCTTAGCATGACAAGATGCTCCGCATGACGACTCCCAGAACCGCGTCGAAGGCCACCGCTCTCACTGCGCAGGACGAGTACCGCGCGGACGTGGCGGCGTACGTCGCAGCGGGTGGCGACGAGTCGGTCCAGCGGGTGATCACAGCCGTCCACGGCTTGGCCCGGAAGCTCAACCAGTGGTACGCCCGACAGCTGGCCGATCTTGATCTTTCACCTGGCGAGTGGGCCGTTCTCTCGCAGCTGGCGCGCAGCGAAGGGAACGCCGCAGTCACGCCCAGTCAGCTGGCCGAGGCCACCGGTGTCGCGCCGTCCTCGATGACGCACCGGCTGGACCGGATGGCTCAGCGAGACCTGATCGCCCGTGCCGCTGACCCGGACAACCGCACCCGGGTCCTGATCACGCTCACCGATGAGGGCTGGTCGACGTTCCAGGCGGCGGTGCGGGAGTCCGACATGGTGGAGTCCGACGTGCTGGGGCCACTGTCCCAGCGGCAGCGAGAAGATCTCGCCTCACTGCTCGAGGTCGTCATCGCCGGTCTCGACGAGAGCACCCAGGCCTGAGCTGCGGTATCGGCGGGACGTCTTCGGACACCTGCCGGCAGACGCCCCC
>JBDTOA010000194.1:0-4122 GCA_039933475.1 Dermatophilaceae bacterium | reverse complement strand
CGTTTGCGCAGTCCAGGCGACATGTCTTGAAGCAGCCCCGGAGCGACGTAGACACACATCAGGTGATAGCTGACATAGCGCTTACCGATCGTGACCGCGCCAAACATCAACCCGTCAGGGTACTTCTCATTCGGGGCGCCCAGGAGAAGGTAGGAAGTCTTGGGCGCGGGCTCGTCCACCTTCCGCGCACCCGCTCCGTTGGCGTCCGTGATGTTGGCGGACGGATGAAACACGTCTTCGTGCAACGACATTCGCCGATGCAGCTCTTCAAAGACAGGGATCAGATCAGGCACTCAGTCGCCCCTAGCCGTGGAGGCCGGCCTCGGCCTTGCGCGCGAGGTCTGCCCACTGGGTCTCATGACTGGGTGGGACCTGCACCCAGTTCTTCATGGGCCTGCCGGCCATCGGCTCGAACAGGTGCGACCCTTCCAGCGCCAACGCCGCGGCATGCGGCTCGCCCTCGAGCTTGAACACCATGTCCTCGCCGTAGAGACCGGCAAACGCCTTGCCGTCCCGGCGCTTGATGGACGGCATCCCGAACATGGACGTGCCGACGATGTCCAGCTCGCCCTTCAGCTCGTCGACCAGCTGGTCAAATCGCGCCCGGCCGACCTCGGAGGGAACAGCCATCTTCGGTGGTTGCGTCATGATCCGACTCTAACGTCGGAAACAGCGCTGCCACCCCCTGGATCCGCAGCGCCAAGGCCTCAGAAGAGGGCACTCATCAGTGCCCGACGGGCCTTTTGCACCCGTTCGTCGTGCGCGCCGACAACGGCGAACAGCTCGATCAGGTGCTCGCGCACGGTGTTGCGCTCGTCTCCCTCGGTAGCGCGAACCGTGTCGATCAGCCTCACGAACGCGTCTTCGACGTGGCCGCCGAGAACATCCAGGTCAGCCACCACCATCTGGGCCGCAACGTCGGTAGGCGCGGCGGCCGCGGCCGCACGAGCAGCCAGAGGGTCGACACCGGTCGTGCGCTGCATCAGCCCCACCTGTGCGAGGCCAGCCGTCGCGTCCTCGTCCGACGGATTCTGAGCCAACGCCTTCATGTAGGCAGCCGAAGCGGCCTCCAGGTCATCGCGCTCGATCGCGTCGAACGCCTCCTGGTGCAGGGGTGAAAGCTCGGGCTCGGCATCAGCCTCAGCGGGGGGCGTGACCGTGATTCGCCCGGTGACGCCGTGCTCGACCGCCAGCTTGAGAAGCTCGTCGACGTACGACCGCACCTGCTCGACCGGCTGCACACCCACGAAGAGCGGGACCGGCTGGCCCGCGACGAGTCCTAGTGTCACGGGCACCGACTGAACCTGAAATGCCTGCAAGAGACCGGGGTTGGCGTCCACGTTGATCGACACGACCTGGACCCGTCCGTCATATGACGCTGCCACCGAAGCGACTACATCGACGAAGTCGCCGGACGCAGGCAGACGTTGCGACCAGAGAACCACCACCGCCGGAACCTTCTGGGTGGCGGTGATGATGGCCTGGAAACCATCATCGGTGCCCTGGATGACAAGTCCTTCGCCTCCTGCGCCAGCCGGGGGCACCGCCGGGCTGAGAGCGGACAGGTCAACGGCGCCACGCAGGGCAGCCGCGCTGATGGGATGCGAAGTCATGGCGTCATTGTCCCTGATACCGGTCGAGTCAGGAGCCCGACCCTGCAACAACTTGCTCCGAGGCGGCGACCAAGGCGGCCCGCCCCGAGGACCGGGGCACGACGAATACCACGAACTCGAGCGTGGTTATCGATGCCGACCGGCTGATCCGCTTCTTGCCACTCAGCAGCACGAACTCCTTGTTGGCGGACGTGTTGACGGCCTGGCCCGACTTCACGGCGAAAGAGTCCGTGCGCTCGAGAACGCCGAACACCAGCGTGTCCCCGCTGGCCTGGCGCACCGCGTAAACCGAGCTGGGTACCACCTTGTGAACCTGCGAGAACCGCGCTTGGCTGGCTACCGCTTTGGCGATGCCGGCCGCTTTGCCGCGAACCTGGACAGAGAAGGAGTCAGAGCTGAACGGGGGTTTGGCCACACGCTTGGCAGGAAAGGACATCCCGTCGGCATAGGCCTTCAGCAGTGCGGCTGGGGCCACGGCCAGCTCTCCCGTAACCAGCGATGAGCCCTTGGACAAGGGGTCGAAAGGCTTCAGTGAGGATCCCAGAAGCATCGTGGCCGACCCGCCAATTCGGTACGGCGTGGCCGCGTTCGGCGACGTCAGCAGGTACAGGATCGGAAGCGGCCCCTCGGAGGCGACGATCTGGGCGAGCATCACGCGGGGGTAGCCGAAACCGCGAGGCACAGCCAGAAGTCTGGGCTGTTGTGGCGCCAAGAGAGGTGAGACAGCGGTCGTCGGCTGAACCGCCACCAGCTTGAGTCGTGCGATCGCCGCTCGCAGGCCCTCGCCCGTGTATGCCGTCCTGAGTGCAGCTTTCGCCGCCGATCCGGTTGAGGTCTCACCCTGCCGGGCTGCGGTGAAGTCCCGGGTGAGGATGCTCTCGGCCTGCGCCAGGGAGAGAGGCACCGACGTCGGGTTCACCTTTGGCGCCTCCCCGATGCCGAGCACGGAGTGCGAAGCCCCGCATCCGGTGAGGAACACGGTAGTGACCAGGAGCATGACCATCGACAGGACCATGGACCGGGTGCTGGCGCGCGCGCTCCTGCTCATACCAGCCCACCATGTCTGGGTCCGGTTGGCACCGAGCTCATCGGCTGGCGGCGGTCGTGCCATAGATCTCCGAGAGCAAACGCAGCGATGATCGAACCCATCACGGCCACCGCGAGAGCGTCGAAGAACCACGAGCGATCGGCCCAGGTCAGGGTCATCGTGATGCTCCGTGGCGCACCGTTGTCGGCGGGTGAGACCACGGCTGTCTCGGGCCCCCAACCCTGGTTGACCGTCAGCTGGGTCCGGTCGCCACCCTCGGCCTCGAGCCGCCAGACATCCGCAGCGCTGATGTCAGAGGGGGTGCCGGCTCCCGACGTTCGAAGGTCCAGGCTCCCGGCGGGAAAGTGAACGCCGCTGACAGTGGAAACAGCGGACTTCGCCAGAAGGGCGCGGGCGTCAGGGCTCGGGGCCACCGCGACCCGCACCCGGCCCCCGTCGCTGCGCGTCGCGGTGATTCGCACCGGAACCCGCACGGAGTTGAGTATCCCCGGCTCGACCACAAGGACCCCGGGGCCCTTCGAGGTGGCGGTGAAGCTCGCCTCGCCAGAGGGACCCAGCGTCACGGCGGTCCAGGAGCCAAAGATCGCGAGAGCCCCGCCCAGCAGGAACACGACAATGGCGAGCGCCCGTCGCACTGGATGTGGCACTGTCCGTCCTTCGCTCGATGGTCGTGCTCTTGACAACCCGCTCATCGGTCGGACGTGCGGGCTCAGAATCGCGCAGGCTCCCGATAGACGCCCCAGACGTCACGCAAGGCGTTGCAGATCTCGCCGAGCGTTGTCTCGACACGTACCGCATCGAGCATTGCAGGGACCATGTTCTCCGTCGTCCCCGCAACCTCGACCAGGTGGCGGATGGCGGCATCGACGGCGCTCTGGTCGCGGGCGCCCTTGCGGACAGCCAATGCCGCCACCTGCTCCTTCTCGACCTCGTGACTGACGCGAAGAATCTCCAGCTCGTGGCTGACCGACTCGGTGTGGCAGTTGACGCCGACCACCTTCTTCTCGCCCTTCTCCAGAGCTATCTGATAGGTGAACGCGGCGTCCGCGATCTCGGACATGAACCAGCCGTCCTCGATGCCCCGCAGGATGCCCGAGGTGATAGGTCCAACCGGGTGCTTGATCGTCCCGTCCGGCCCAGGTTGCCGACCGAGCTCCCCCATCGTGCGGATCTTCTCGAAGATCGCCTCGGCGTCAGCCTCGATCCGGTCCGTGAGCGCTTCGACGTACCAAGAACCACCTAGGGGGTCCGCGACGTTGACGACGCCCGTCTCCTCCATGATCACCTGCTGGGTGCGCAGCGCAACCTCGGCTGACTGCTCGGTGGGCAGCGCCAAAGTCTCGTCAAGAGCATTGGTATGCAACGAGTTCGTGCCACCCAGGACCGCGGCGAGTGCCTGCACTGCGGTACGGACGACGTTGTTGATCGGCTGCTGGGCGGTGAGTGAAACGCCCGCGGTCT
>JBDTOA010000193.1:0-4126 GCA_039933475.1 Dermatophilaceae bacterium | reverse complement strand
TGAAGGTCCGCACGACCTGGTTGGTGAACGGGTCGGTCGACCAGAACGCGGTGGCAAAGATCGCCGCGAGCGCCCCGAGGTAGGCGACGACGAGCCACAGCAGTGGCGGAGCCAGCAACCCGGCAAGGGTCAGCCTTCTCCTCATCGTCACCTCCTCGGGGCACCCCGCGTCGGGGCCGTCAGCTCAGCTGCGGCTCAGCTGTTGCGGATCGAGGTCCAGGCCTTCGTCCAGTCCGCGTAGTCGGTGCACTTGACGTCAGTCCGGCCGTCGAGGCACTGCGGGATGGGCGTGTTCCAGTAGTAGACCTTGGAGAAGTAGGCCTCGTCGTCCGCGTGGTAGATCGCGCAGTGGTCCTTGTTGACCGTCTCGGCGCAGGCCTTGCTGTTGCCGGGTGCCTCCCCGAAGTACTCAGCGATCTCGGCGTTGGTCTTTGGCGACACGAGGTGGTCGATCAGCAGATACGCGCAGGTCTTGTGCTTGGACTTCGCACCAACCATCCAGGTGTCCGACCAGCCGGTGGAGCCTTCTTTGGGCAGGACGGCTGCAACAGGTGCCTTCTCGTCCTTGGCGAGGTTGGCGATCACCTGCCAGGTGGTGCCCACGACGCTGGTGGCGGCCTTGATCGCCTGGGCAGCCTTGAGATAGTCCGACCAGTACTCGCCGACGTTGGCCTTCTGCGCCTTGAGGATCGCAACTGATGCGGCCAGCTGCTTGGCGTCGAGGGCGTAGGGGTTCTTGATGCCCAGCTCCGGCTTGGTCTTCATCAGGTAGAGCGCGGCATCGGCGATGTAGATGGGGGAGTCGTACGCGGTGACCGCACCCTTGTACTTCGACCCTCCGTCGAAGACGACGCCCCACGAGTCGGGAGCTGGGCTGACCTTGTCGGTCCGGTACATCAGCAGGTTGGCGCCGCGACCGTGCGGGATCCCGTAGGGGACGTTGTTGACCGAGTTCCAGGGCTTGTTCTTGAGTGCCTCGAAGATGTCGGGGTAGTTGGTGATCAGCGAGGTGTTGACCGGTTCCACGTCTCCGGCTGCGATGAGTCGCAGGGTCGCGTCCCCGGATGCCGAGACGGCGTCGTACTGGCCGGTGCGCATCAGCTGGACAGCTTCGTCGGACGTGCCGAAGGTCTTGATGTTGACCTGACAGCCCGAGGACTTCTCGAAGTCGGTGACCCAGTCGTAGGCCTTGTCGTTGCTGCCGTCCTCGACATACCCCGGCCAGGCAAGCACGTTGACCGAGCCCTCAGGCGTCCCGAGCTTGTCGAGGGCCTTGAGTGGAGGCGGGACAAAGCCGCTCGCCTTCGCGGGGGTCTTGGTTCCCGTGTCGTTGCTGCTGCCGCACCCCGACAGGGCCAGCGCGGCGATGGCACCGAGAGCGACTGCTCGGCCGAATGTCGTTCTGGGCACGTGCTTCTCCTTCATCAGATTGCCTCAGGAGCCGAGGTTGGCTGCTGAGTATCGCTGGGAACATTGACCACATGCTCGTCCCGCCAGGCCAGCCGGACGTCGTTGCCTCGCATGGTGGCGACATCGGCCGAGCTGCTGGAGTCGTTCTGCTGCAGGGCGATCAACCGCGTACCCGCCGACAGGTCGACGACGAAACGGGTCGTCGCGCCGGCGTAGACGACGTCGGCGATGCGTCCGTCCGCGTGGCGCTCGCCATCTCGCGTCTCGCCGCCGACCGGCAGCAGGCGCAGCTTCTCGGGGCGGATGCTGTTCGACCCGTCCCGGCCGAACAGCGCCCTCGATGCCTCTCCCCGCAACAGGTTCGAGGTGCCGACGAAACCGGCCACGAACGCGCTCGTGGGCTTCTCATACACCTCGGCGGCAGTGCCGATCTGCTCGATCCGTCCGTTGTTGAAGACGGCGATCCGGTCGGAGAGGGTCAGCGCCTCCTCCTGGTCGTGGGTGACGAACAGGAAGGTGATGCCGACCTCGCGCTGGATGTCCTTGAGCTCAACCTGCATCTGTTCCCGGAGCTTGAGGTCCAGTGCGCCCAGGGGCTCGTCGAGCAAAAGCACCCGCGGCCGGTTGACCAGGGCTCTGGCCAGGGCGACCCGCTGCCGCTGTCCACCGGAAAGCTGTCCCGGACTCCGGTCGCCGAAGTCCCCCAGCCGGGCCTGCTCCAGAGCGGCCATGGCTCGCTGGCGGCGTTCGGGCCTGGCCACCTTCTTCACCCGCAGGCCGTACTCGACGTTCTGAAGGACGCTGAGGTGGGGGAAGAGGGCGTAGTCCTGGAACACGGTGTTGACGTCGCGTTCGTAGGCCGGTCGCCCTGTGACGTCGCGCCCGCCCAGCTCCACCGTGCCCGAGGTGGGCTCCTCGAACCCGGCGATCATCCGCAGGACCGTGGTCTTTCCCGACCCCGACGGGCCGAGCATCGAGAAGAACTCTCCGTCGCCGATCTCGAGATCGGCGCCCTCGACAGCAACGACCGGCGGCGTGCCAGGGAACACCTTGCGCAGACCTCGAAGCCGAACCGCTCGTTCGGTCGAGGCGCCGGGCATCGTCGCCATGGGTAAACGCTAGCCTGACACCGCCCCGCCATGCAGGCAATCGGCCGAACACCGTTGCGGGTGACCGGGTTTGGGCACACCACAGAACCATCAGAAGCCAACACAAACTAGGTCAAAGGACGCGTTCCGGCCAGTGCGCCCAGGTGGCGGCCTTCAAGTCGGTAGGTCAGCCAGTCGTCCATCGGCTGCCCGCCCAGCGAGTCGTAGAAGCCGATCGAGGGCTTGTTCCACTTCAGGACCCACCACTCGAGTCGGCGGTAGCCTCGTTCCTCGCACACCGCCGCCAGGGTCGCCAGGAGCGCCTTGCCCAGACCGGAGCCGCGTTGGGCCGGTGAGACGAACAGGTCCTCCAGCCAGATGCCGCCCTGTCCCATCCAGGTCGAGAACGTGACGTACCAGATCGCCATACCGACGATCTCGTCGTCGACCACCGCCACGTGCGCGAAGGCGATCGGGGGCCCCTCCTCGGGGAACAGCACCCGGCGGAAGTCGGCCTCGGTCGCCTCGACGGCGTCAGGCTCCCGCTCGTATTCCGCCAGGTCGTGGACGAGCGCGAGGATCGCGGGCACGTCCCCCGGCCGCGCCTCCCGCACAGCCCCCGCTCGCGGTTGGTTCAGCTCAGGTTCCGTATGCCGTGTGGTCACGGCCAGAGCCTAGGTCTAAGTTCCGCTTTGGGGGCCACTCTTGCAAGGGAGACATCATGTTCGACACCATCGCTGGTCTACCGCTGCACCCCCTGGTCGTCCATGCGACGGAGGTCGTCGTTCCCACGGCCGCTCTTGTCATCGCCCTTGCGGCGCTGTGGCCGCATTTCCGAAGGTGGGCCGGGTTCCTGCCGTTCGGCCTCGCCCTTGCGGCGATGGTCCTGGTGCCGGTCTCCACGCAGTCCGGGGAGGCACTGCAGGAACGGGTGAAAGACTCCTCACTGATCAACACCCACGCGGATCTCGCTGAGGGCCTGCTGCCCTGGGTCTTCGTGCTGTTCGTCGCTTCCTGCGTCCTGCTGTGGTGGAACCGGGCGGAGCGCGCTGGCGACCCCTCGAGGGCTCAGCGGGCTCCGCGATGGGTCGCTGTCGGTCTGGCCGCGGTCGCAGTGGTGGCGGCAGCGGGGACCACCGCTCAGGCCGTACTGATCGGGCACAGCGGCGCGACCGCCGTCTGGTCGCAGGCGGGTGGCACGACGGCCACCCCTGTCGCCACGAAGTAGTCGCCGCTCGGGGGCTGTCGCCGGGGCGACGTAGGCTGGAGCTCACCATGAGCACCCTTTTCGGCGACTTCCCCCTGCCCGCGCTCAGCCCTGCCGCCGGCAGCGGCGAGGTGGATGACAGAGGCGTGCCCACCTGGGCCCAGGCGGGTGGCCAGGCGCCGGATGGTGGCTTGGATGGCACGGGCACGCGGGTGGTCAGCCGTGACCCCGAGGAGCTGCTCGAGGGGCTCAACCCGCAGCAGCGGGCCGCGGTCACCCATGTAGGGGCGCCCCTGCTGATCGTCGCCGGTGCGGGCTCGGGCAAGACCCGGGTACTGGCCCACCGCATCGCCTACCTCCTGGCATCGCGCGACGTCCGGCCCGGGCAGATCCTGGCGATCACCTTCACCAACAAGGCTGC
>JBDTOA010000192.1:0-4201 GCA_039933475.1 Dermatophilaceae bacterium | reverse complement strand
TTCCTGATCTTCATCTACGACGCCAAGGTCACCAGCCTGATCCAGCTCTACATCGTCGGTGTCTTCGTCTCGTTCACCCTCAGCCAGACCGGCATGGTCCGGCACTGGAACCGCCATCTGCTGACCGAACGCAACCCCAGCGCGCGGCAGAAGATGATGCGCAGCCGAGTCATCAACGCCATCGGCGCCTTCATGTCGGGCCTGGTGCTGATCGTGGTGCTGGCCACCAAGTTCATGAAGGGCGCAGGGTTTGCCATCGCCGCGATGGTGGTCCTGTTCATCATCATGGGGGGCATCCAGAAGCACTACGCCCGCGTGCGCACCGAGCTTGCCGTCTCGGAGAACAGCGATGACGACCAGATGCTGCCCTCCAGGGTGCACGCGATCGTCCTTGTCTCCAAGATCCACAAGCCCACCCTGCGTGCGCTCGCCTACGCCCGCGCGACCAGACCCTCGCTCCTTGAAGCCATCACGGTCAACGTGGAGCCCGAGGAGACCAAGGCGCTCCAGGACGAGTGGGACCGCCGCGACATCCCCGTGCCGCTGAAGGCGCTCGACTCACCGTTCCGGGAGATCACCGGGCCCGTGGTCGAGTACGTCAAGTCCGTGCGGCGAGGCAGCCCCCGCGACGTGGTCATGGTCTACATCCCCGAGTACGTCGTCGGCCGCTGGTACGAACAGATCCTGCACAACCAGAGTGCCCTGCGTCTCAAGGGCCGTCTGTTCTTCACACCCGGTGTGATGGTGGCCAGCGTGCCGTGGCAGCTGCGCTCCTCCGAAGGTGTTGAAGAGCGCTTCGAGGGCCCGACTGCAGGCGCGGTTCGGCGCGGAGAGTGAGCGACCTTGAGCAGCCGGGCGAAGGCTCTGAATCGGGCCCGTCGTTGGTCGGCATCCAGTTCGAGGCCCTGATCGGCAAGGTCGCCCACGGCGGACACTGCGTGACCCGGTATGACGGCCGGGTGGTCTTCGTCAGGCATGCGCTTCCTGGCGAGAGGGTGCGCGTACGGGTCACGGACGGCAAGGCCGGGGACAGGTTCCTGCTTGGCGACGCCGTCGAGGTCCTTGAGGCCTCAGAGCACCGGGTCGTGCCCCCCTGCCGGTTCGCCGGTCCGGGTGCCTGCGGCGGATGTGACTGGCAGCACAGCGAGCTGACCTATCAGCGTGAGCTGAAGGCGGCCGTGGTCGCGGAGCAGTTCCAGCGTCTGGCCGGCATCGACGTCGATGTCACGGTCGAGGCCCTTGCGGGTGACGAGGACGGCCTTCGATGGCGGACACGGACCGAGTTCGCCGTGGACGGGACGGGCGCGGCTGGGCTGCGGCGGCACCACAGCCACGAGATCATTCCTGTCGACGACTGCCTGATCTCTTCGACCCGGATCATCGAGACCGGCGTGCTCGGGCACCCCTGGCCCGGCGCCTCGTCCGTCGACGTCGTGGACGCAAGCGGTGAGGCTGGCGCCCTGACTGTTCCTGTGCCGCAAAGGAGCTCGAGCTTTCAGTACGTCACGGAGCGGGTCGAGGCGGGGGAATGGTCGGGCGAGTTCCGGCTGTCTGCCCGAGGTTTCTGGCAGGTTCACCCAGGAGCCGCGGCCGCCTTCGTCGCAGACGTCCTGGGTGAGCTGGCACCGGCGCCGGGGGAGCGCGCGATGGACCTCTACTGCGGCGTCGGACTCTTCGCGCTGGCCCTGGCCGGATCCGTGGGCCCCACCGGAGCCGTCCTGGCGATCGAGTCCGACGGGCGTGCCTTTGGGGACGCCAAGGCGAACCTGCGGGCCCACCCAGAGATCGAGCTGCGGCGCGGCAAGGTGGATCGCGTGTTGAAACCACTGGTGCGACAGGGAATCCACGCCGACCTTGTCGTTCTCGACCCGCCCCGCACGGGTGCAGGCAAGTCGGTGATCAAAGAGATTGCGGCGCTGACGCCTCGCGCGGTCGCTTATGTCGCCTGCGATCCCGCAGCGCTGGCGCGTGACGTCGGGTACGCACGGAACGCGGGCTACGGAATACGGTCCCTGCGAGCCTTTGACGCCTTCCCGATGACCCACCACGTGGAGTGCATCGCCATCCTGGAGCCTCTGGCCGGGTGACGACGTTCAGGCACCCGCTCGACGTTCGCTTCTTCGAGGTCGACTCGCTCGGTGTTGTCTTCAACATGTGGTACCTCGGCTGGTGCGACGAGGCGATGAGCGCCTTCATGGAGTCGATCGGCTATGGCTACCGGACGTTGCGGGCACAGGGTTATGACGCCGTGCTGCGCAAGGCCGAGCTCGAGTGGCTCGACAGCCTCCAGGCGTTCCAGCAGGCGCAGGTCGCGGTGCGGGTGGACCACGTGGGGACAACGTCCTTCCGGCTGCGATATGACATCCAGCGGGTAGTGGGCGACGGAGCGTCAGCGGAACGAACCAGCTGTGCCCTGGCGACGATCACCTATGTGTGCGTGACGATCGCGGATCGGGAGAAAGCGCCGATCCCGCTTGGTCTTCGAGCAGCACTGGTGCAGGATCACCCCTGAACCCTTGTCCGCCCTGAGTGTGACGGGCGCGTGTGGTTAAATATCTTGACGTCAAGATACATTTGTGGAAGGAACCGCCATGAGTCAGCAGAGCATGAACAGTTTCGGTGCGAAGGGCACGCTGGAGGTGGGGACCGCGTCATACGACGTCTTCCGCCTTGCTGCGGTGGATGGCAGCGAAAAGCTCCCCTTCTGCCTGAAGGTCCTTCTGGAGAACCTCCTGCGGACCGAGGACGGCGCCAACATCACCGAGGGCCACATTCGCGCCCTGGCCAGCTGGGATCCCACCGCGGTGCCTGATATCGAGATCCAGTTCACCCCGGCCCGCGTGATCATGCAGGACTTCACCGGAGTGCCCTGCATCGTCGACCTCGCCACGATGCGAGAGGCGTTCGTCGAGCTCGGCGGAGACCCGAGCCGGATCAACCCGCTGGCGCCCGCCGAGATGGTTATCGACCACTCGGTGATCGCCGACATCGCCGGTCGCCCTGACGCCTTCGAGCGCAACGTGGAGCTTGAGTACCAGCGCAACGGTGAGCGTTACCAGTTCCTGAGGTGGGGCCAGACCGCGTTCAACGACTTCAAGGTCGTGCCGCCCGGCACCGGCATCGTGCACCAGGTCAACATCGAGCACCTCGCGCGGGTTGTCTTCGACCGCGACGGCATGGCCTACCCCGACACGTGCGTCGGCACCGACTCGCACACCACGATGGTCAACGGCCTGGGTGTTCTGGGCTGGGGCGTCGGCGGCATCGAGGCTGAGGCCGCGATGCTCGGCCAGCCGGTCTCGATGCTCATCCCTCGGGTCGTCGGATTCAAGCTGAGCGGCGAGATCCCCTCTGGCGCAACAGCAACGGACGTCGTCCTGACCATCACCGAGATGCTGCGCGCCCATGGCGTCGTCGGCAAGTTCGTGGAGTTCTACGGGCAGGGAGTCTCCGCGGTGCCGCTGGCCAACCGCGCCACGATCGGCAACATGAGCCCCGAGTTCGGCTCAACTGCAGCGATGTTCCCGATCGACGACGTCACCTGCGAGTACCTCCGCCTGACCGGTCGCAGCGAGGCGCAGGTCGCTCTGATCGAGGCGTACAGCAAGGAGCAGGGGCTGTGGCACGACCCGTCGGTCGAGCCGGTCTACTCCGAGTACCTCGAGCTCGACCTGTCGACCGTCGTCCCGTCCATCGCGGGCCCGAAGCGCCCCCAGGACCGGATCTCGCTGTCCAACGCCAAGGAGTCCTTCCACACGGCGCTGGTGAACTACGTCGACGCCGACGATGACAACGGCGTAGTGGACGAGGCGGGCAAGGAGTCGTTCCCGGCCAGCGACGCCCCGGAGTACCAGGCGAACGGTCAGACCGAGGCGGCTCGCCTCGCTGACCACCCGCACGGTTCAACGGTTCTGGCCAAGTCGGCCCGCGCCACCAACAGGGTGCCCCTCACCCTGGCCGACGGGACCCGGACCGAGATGGACCACGGCCACGTCGCCATCGCGTCCATCACCTCATGCACCAACACGTCCAACCCATCGGTCATGGTGGCGGCGGCGATGCTGGCCAAGAATGCCGTCGAACGCGGCCTGAGCGCCAAGCCCTGGGTGAAGACCTCCATGGCGCCTGGCTCCAAGGTCGTCACGGACTACTACGAGAGGGCAGGCCTCTGGCCGTACCTCGAGAAGCTCGGCTTCCACCT
>JBDTOA010000191.1:0-4212 GCA_039933475.1 Dermatophilaceae bacterium | reverse complement strand
GATCCAAGCGCCCTGCGCACCTCGTCGGCCTGGGCCAGGGTGACGCCGGTGGTCTCGGCGACGATCTTGAGCACCTGCTCGTGGAAGACCACGACGCCCTGGGTCTCTTTCAGCGCCGGCTCGAGGCTGGGGTGGAGGTACTGCGGCGGACGCCAGCGCTGACGGGCCAGCAGGAACGGGGTGATCATGTCGGACTTGACCGGGCCGGGACGAAACAACGAGATGTCGATGATGAGGTCCTCGAAGGTCTCAGGCCCGAACTTGCCGATCAGCTCGCGCTGGCCGGGACTCTCGATCTGGAAGCAGCCCAACGTGTGCGTGGACCGGATCAGCCGAAACGCCTGGTCGTCATCAAGGGTGACCTGCGCTCGGTCGTCGAGGTCGATGCTGATGCCGTCGACCCGAGCCACCTCGTCAACCGCATGTGACATCGCGGACTGCATGCGGATGCCGAGGATGTCGAGCTTGAGCAGGCCCATGGTCTCAACGTCGTCCTTGTCGAACTGGCTCATCGGGAACCCCAGCCAGCTGGCCTCGACCGGGGTGCGGTCGAGCAGCTCCTTGTTGGACAGGATCACCCCGCAGGGGTGCACGGCGATGTGCCGGGGCAGACCGTCGAGTCGTTCCACGAGGTCGAAGAGAACACGCAGGCGAGGAACATCCAGGCCGCTGGCCCGAAGCTCGGGCAGATCGGTCATGGCGTCCCGGACATCTCGGGCCCGAATGTGTGGGAACGCCTTGGCGATGACGTCGACCTCGCCCGGTGGCAGCCCGAGCGCGGCGCCGACGTCCCTGATCGCGTGACGCGCCCGGTAGGTGTCCATCATCGACACACACGTGACCCGGTCACCACCGAAGCGTTCCAGGACGTGCTCATAGATCTCGGTCCGCCGGGCTGACTCCACGTCGATGTCGATGTCGGGCAGCTGTGCGCGCAGAGGTGAGCAGAACCGCTCCATCAGCAGGCCGTGGCGCAGCGGCTCCACCCCGCTGATGCCGAGCAGGTAGTTGACCAGGCTGCCGGCTCCTGAGCCGCGTGCCGCAACCCGCACCCCGAGATCGCGGATCAGGTCGCACACCGCGGCAACCGTCAGGAAGTAGGTCGGATAGCCGAGCCCGCCGATAACGCGCAGCTCGTCCTCGAGCCGTGTCTCCACCGCGGAGCGCTCGGCCTCGCCTGCTCCCCCATATCTGGTGGCTACGGCACCCCGACAGCGGGCGGCCAGAACCTCTTGCGCGCTTTCATCAGCAGCAATACCGAGCACCGACGGCTCGGGCAGGTGCACCGAGCCGATGCCGAGGTCGGTGCGCGAGTCCATCGCGCAGGCCCGGGCCAGGGCCACGGTCTCGGCCAGCAGCATCCGGGCCAGGTCGCGTTCGCCGCTCGCGCCACCGCTGACCCCGGCGCCTGCAGCCCGGGCGACCTCGCAGGCCACGGCATACATCTGGGCCGATGAGCTGAGATGACCCGCGGTGGTGATCCGGTCGAGATGACGCGTGTCCAGGGGCACCAGCCGACGGGCGGCATCAAGGACGTCGACGGTCACTGCGCCGCCGGGATCGGCATGGCGGACTGCAGCGGTGAGCACAGCAGGCACCCCGGACTCAGTGGCCAGACCCAGCAGCCGGGCGGCGTGCCCGAGGCTGGCTGGTGTGCCCTCCGGGCCGCCGTGGCACACCACCTCGATGACCACGCCCCCGCGAGGCAGGAGGTCGACCCATCTGCGCAGCAGCAGGCGGGCCCGGTCGAGGCGTCGAGCCAGCAAGGCCCGGCCCACATCAGAGCCCGGCCCAAGGAGAACAACCAGAGCCAGCTGGCCGGTCCGCGGGTCGAGCGCATGCTCGGCGATGAGCTCAGCGCTGCTGACCGGGGCTCCGCGTTCGCCGCTGAGGTGGGTCTGGGTCACCAGCCGGCACAACCTGCCCCATCCGACGCCCGGATCGACCCCAGCACCCTGCCCGCGCGCCAACACCGTCACCCGAGGGTGCCGGGGGTCGACCTCGGCGCCGCCCCGAGCCGGGTTCGTGCGACCGAGCCGAGCCCCCTGCCCCACAACAGCATTGGGCCCCACCCCGGAGCGGGGTCGCCCTGCGCCGATTGCGCCTACTGTCCCTGCTGCCCCTGCTGCCCCTGCTGCCCCTACTGCGAGGTCAACACCCAGCACCGGAGCGATGCCGGCCTGGTCGCAAGCCTGCACGAAACGCACCGCGCCATAGAGTCCGTCGCGGTCGGTGAGCGCGAGCGCGGGCTGGCCCAGCGCCGAGGCACGTTCCACCAGCGCCGCCGGGGTCGATGCGCCATAACGCAACGAGAAACCGGAGGCGACGTGCAGGTGGGCAAAGGCATCGCTCACTGTCGTGTCGCAGCCTGTCGTGTCGCAGCCTGTCGTGTCGCAGCCTGTCGTGTCGCAGCCTGCCGTGTCCCAGCCTGTCGCCCTGTCACGGCTGCGAGCTCGGGCAGCGGCCGGCTCATGGGCAGCCCGAGCGCCCCCTGAACCAGCTCGAAGAAGGTCTCTGACTGCCGGAGAAGGTCATCGGCCTCGCGCGCACCCGGCCCTACCGAACCTCGCTCGAGAGCCGCCCTCCGTCTGGCCGAGGCAGCGAAGAACACCGCCCACTCGGTCAGCTCGGGAGCCACCTGCGGCAGTACCTCCCACACGCTGCGCAGCTGTGAGCGCCGGCTGGGCCTGCTGCGGGCAGCCAACAATGCGGCCGCAGCCCGCAACGCCGCCAGGTGAGCCTCGACGTAGCGCCCGGCGATGGTATCGGCGTGGCAGGCCGACAGCAGGCTGGCCCGAGCCCGGTCGAGCAGATCCAGCGCCGTGCAGGACAGGGGCGCCCTTGGCGATGTCGTCATCATCACCACCGCCTAGTCCGCCACGCGCAGGAGTCGCCAACCGCGCGTTGGCCCGTTCATGCCCAGGTCGTACACCCCGGTACCGGCGAGGCGACCGGGGCTGGCTTCCACCCGCCATACCTCTTGCTCGAGGCAGTCCGGCCCCTTCGCCGCTGACATCCCTGGAGCTGTGCCGCGCTCACCCTCATCGGGGTCGAGGACCTCACGCCACCACGCCCTGCGCTCTCGCCAGTGCCCGATCACGTCACGCACCACATAGAGCCGACCGCGCCACAGGAAGGCCGAAGGCGTGCGGTCTGAGAAGGAGCCGGTGTCACCAGCCTTGTCGCCAGCCTTGTAGCCAGCACTGCCGCCAGCACTGTCGATGCCCACAGCAACGGCGACGGCACCAGCACCCGCCCGGACCTCGATGGGTTCCTCGTAACGACGCACCATGATTGACCGGCTCCTTCAAAATGTTTGTGTCTGGGAGGTTGACGTCAGCTGCGCGTCGGTCCTGCGACGGGCGGGGTCGAGGCGCCCGCCGCAGAACCAGACGACCAGTCAAACGCAGTTTTTAGGACGTGTGTTCGACTGATCTTTGAATGTACACCGCACCTGCGACATCGCGTCAAGCCCGACATGGGAGCGATCGCTCTTCCGCGGCTGAACAAGGCTCACTACGGTGTCGTCCATGGTGCAGTCATGACCGTTTCGAGCGGCGAGAACGTCCTCGAACATCCCTCGGTGCGCCGCGTGGCCGCAGCCCTGGCGTCCTTCGGTGTCCGCAGCCAGATCACGGTCCTCGATGGTGCGGCCCGGACGGCGCGTCAGGCTGCCGACGCGCTGGGCATCGAGATCGCCCAGATCGCCAACTCGCTGATCTTCCGGGCCCATCGCGACCGCGACCGGATCCGGCCGCTGCTCATCCTCACCTCAGGAGCCCACCGGGTCGACACCATCAAGGTCGCGGACCTGCTCAACCTCCGGCAGATCTCCCGAGCTGACCCCGAGTTCGTCCGTGAGCACACCGGGTTCGCGATCGGAGGCGTGGCACCGATAGCCCTGCGCCATCCCATCGAGACCGTGGTCGACGTCTCTCTCAGCCGCTACGACCACGTGTGGGCAGCCGCCGGACATCCGCACACAGTCTTCTCGACCTCGTATGACGAGCTGTTGCGTCTCACCGGGGGGCAGGCCGCCGAGGTCGCCTGAGCTACCCCTTGGCCAGGCCGGGGCCGATGGCTGTGAGAAAAGGGTCGCGGGGGCAGCCGAAACCTCACAGTCATCGCCAACGGGACAGGGGGACTCGGGACCTGCCCCGGGGCCGATGGCTGTGAGAAAAGGGTCGCGGGGGCAGCCGAAACCTCACAGTC
>JBDTOA010000190.1:0-4220 GCA_039933475.1 Dermatophilaceae bacterium | reverse complement strand
CCACGACGCGGTGGGACACCCCACCCTGCAGCCAAAGACCACAGAGGTATGCCGCGAGCGCGAGCCCCATGACGAGGACCAGTCCTCGGCGAAACCTCGCTGAAATGGTCGGTGCCACGTTGCCACCCCTCTTTGCCCTGTCGGCAACAGTCGCTGGTCCCTCGGGAAGTGTGGCATGCCCTTCGGTCGAATTGGGCGCCGAGATCGCAAAGAGTGGGTAAATCCACGTGACATCGCAAAACGTCGGTGAGATCAGGTCAGCCGACACGTCGTACCCTGTCGAAGGCCGGGTCCCCGACGCCGCTGGGTCAGAGCGCCGAGAGGCCCTTCGGGGTTCCCAGCCCGGTTGGCCCGTCGTACCCCTTGAGCGCAGTGCACAGGTAGTCGCCACCGCAGTCCTGGAAGAGTGCGTTGCTGCCGCCGATGACATCTCGCAGCCCCGCTCGGTGGTTGTAGATGTACTTGGCAGTTCCGAGCAGCGGCGCGTTGCCGGCCAGGGCGATCATCCCGGAGATCAGCGGCGCCGAAAGGCTCGTACCCCCGACCACGACCCAGCCCGGTGGGAGGCCGAACTGGTCGAGCCCATAGGTGTCGTAGACAGCCAGCCCGGTGTCTGGGTCGGCCAGGGCGGAGACATCGGATGCTGTGCGCATCAGACAGTTCGGGTCGACCTGCCAGGACGGCTTGGCGACCCAGGCCGAGCAACCACTGCCCGCCCCGATCCACGCGGTGTGCCTCCACCCGGTCGCGATCTTGGCCACCGTGGTGCCCCCGACTGCAATCACCGAGCGCCACGACGCGGGGAACGACGCCGCCGTGAACCCGAAGTCCCCGGAAGAGGCCACCATCGCCACGCCCGGGTGGCTGTAGAAGGTCTTGCCCAAAGCAATGACGCCGTTGAACTCGTCGCCGCCATAGGAGTTCGACACGATCTTGGCCCCGAGGGTGACCGCCCTGTTGACGGCAGCGGCGATGTCGGCGAAGTCCGAGGTGTCGGCCTCGACCAGCAGGAGCTTGCAGTTCGGACACGCCGCCGAGACGGCCTGCAGGTCCAGGGCGATCTCCACGCCCCAGCCCGGGTCGCCGACGGGCGGGGGTGTCCCGCCCCGCTGGTTGACCTTGCGGAAGCAGCCGTTCGCGGTGGTGCACGCCGGCAGGTTGTAGACGGACCGGAAGGTGGCGAGGTCCTTCTCGGCGTTGGGGTTGTCGTAGGCGTCGACGATCGCGACAGTCTGGCCGACGCCCTTGGTGACGTCGAGGGAGTAGATACTTCTGATCTCGGCCGGACCGTAGCCCGACGTGGGCGGTGCGACCGCGTTCGGAGAGATGCCGGAGGTCCGGGCCGCGGTACCAGCCAGGTTGGCAGGGGCCCCGGCCAGCTTCGCGGCTGCAACGGAGCGGAACAGCGCGAGGCAGGCCACAGAACCTGCGGGTGCCCGGTTGCAGGCCCGAGAGGGCTGTGGCACGGTTCCCCTCGCGGCCAGCGGGGTCGCGGCCAGAGCGCCCCCGCCTGAGAGTGCAAGGGAGCTGCCGAACAAGGCCGCGGTCAAGGCCGCCGCTGTGCTGTGCAGGCCCCGGCGCATTGCAGTGGTCATGGCGTGCTCCTTCTTGCTGGAGTGCATCGAGTCGAGGGAGTCACGAGATGGCGACAGCGAACGCCGAGGTCGCGGTCTGCACGATCTTGCCCCCGGCCGTGTCGGTGCCGGTCACCCTCAGGTCGAGCTCCGTCCCGGCGTCCGCGGCGACCGTCTTCAGCGTCGCGCGGTACGCGCCGGCTCCGAGCGCCGCGATCGGCAGCTTTGTCCAGGCCCCGCCCGGGCGTCGTATCTCGACCAGGCCCGACGCGATCCCGGTCGCCGGGGCGCCCTGGATGTGCGCCAGGGTCAGGTCGATCGTCGAGGTCCCCAGCGGCACACTTCCGACCAGGTTCGTGGGCAGGTCCACGGCGGTCTGGAGCAGCGGCAGGACCGTGCATCCGGTCCCCAGGTAGCAGGTCCACGCGGGTGGAAGTGACCCGCCCTTGCCAGCTGCCGAGACGAAGGTGATCTCCGTGCGGGTCGTCAGCGACTGAAGTGCCAGAGAGGGAACCCGGTTGACCTCGTCCAAGATCCGGTACGTCGCCGACGCGGCCGGGACGGCCACCTGGGCGAAGCCGGTGTCGCTGTTGTCGGAGAGCAGCGCGCCGTTGCGGTAGATCCTCAGCCTGGCCACCGGAGTGCCATCCAGGTTGCCGAAGGTCTCGTAGGCGTGCCCCGGCGTCGAGTCGGTGGCGAAGTTGAGGGCAACCTGTAGCTGGCCGGCGGTCCGGCAGGAGAGGCAGTCGACAGGGAACAACGCCGAGCTGCCGCTGGTCTCGACCGGGACGTTCGGCAGGTCCGGCCCGCGTCCCCAGTCCGCCGAGTACGTCGTACCGGCGGTGGCGAGCCGGGGCCCGTCGTCGATGACGCCTGCGAACGGGTTGGTGAAGGGGTCCGGGGAGCCGAAAACCGTTGTGAACCACACCGCGCCCGGGCTGGCGTTGACGTACGTGAGCAGGTTGGAGGGCAGCTGCACCGGGAAGCTCCAGCCACCTCCGAACCCGGAGGCCGGGAAGACCGGGTAGGTGAGCACCCCGCCTGCTCGCGGCACGACGTCCACGTAGAACCGCGAACGGAACATGGCCAGCTGGGCTGCCTTCACGGTGTAGGCCTGGCTCGCGGGGATTCCAGCGGCACCCTCGAAGTGCAGCGAGTAGGCGTAGGGGGCGCCTGACAGCGGTTCTCCGGTAAGTGTCCACGCGGCGGCGCTGGTCAGGGTTCCACTGATCGGGGCCTTGGCCGGTGCCACGTAGATGACGCCCGGACCGAGCAGCGCGAAACCGCCCCAGGAACCGCCGGTGCCGGCGGTGTCCGTGCGGACGATGTCGAACTCCTCGGTCTGCAGGTCGGCCGACCTGGGCGTGCTCACGCTCAGCCGCGAGGTCGCGGTCCGGCCGTCAAGCGTGACGACCTGGTTCTGGGCCGACACGACATAGTCGCTCTTGGTCACGACCCCGAACCCGAAGAAGTTTCCTGCGGCGTCGAGCTCGTCGACTGCCGTGTCGAAGGCGTAGGTGCCAATCGGCACGCTGACCCTTGCCTCACCGTCCACAACTATGGCGAAGCCGAAGAACTTGGCGAAGCTGTCGGTGTTGCTGATGGTCATGAACCCGAACGGTGCGGGCGCCCCGTCACTGCCGAGCAGCTTGATGATGAGCGTCCGCATCGGGTAGAGCGGGGTCACCACCGGCGGGATGGACACGTCCGCGAAGACCTTCGTAGCGCCGAAAAGCGTTGCGCGCTTGGGGAACTGAGCTTTAGCGTCGACTCGGTACTGGTCGGCCAGGGCTGAGCCGAAGCGGCGGGCCGAGGAGGCGGTGAGATAGCCCGAGGCCGCCCCCGCCGTCGAGGAGGTGACTGTAACGCCGGGCACCGTCGGGACTGCCGCGCCGGTGAAGGTGAGCCGGACGGGGATACGCGCTCCGGCGCCTGAGAGCGTCGTGACGTCGAACAGGGCCGGGTCGAGGAAGCGCCCAAGATAGGGGCGTGCGGAGGCCGGGACGACATACGTGTGCTTCGGTGACGTCACAGTTTGGAAGGCCGCGCCGGCACCGGCGCGTGTGGCTGGTAGCCCCTGGACGATGGTGCGGCCGGTGACGTCCTTGGTGACCCGCACGCTGTCCCCGGTCACGAGGGTGACGCCGCGCACGGCCGCAGTGGCGTGCGTTGCCGATGCCGCGCTGGCCGGACCAGCAGCTCGGGCAACAGGCGGGGCCAGGGCAGCGGCGCCCATCGCCAGGAGGGCCACCAGCCCCCCCGTGATCCACTGTGGTCGACGCATGGACTGCCCCCTCGTCTATCAACAGGAACCAGCCCCCACCCGGCTGAACGAATGTCCCAGCCGGGCGGTCAGCGGTCAAGGGGTTCGTCGCTCGAACGGGCCCTTCTCTGGCTTCATGGCGCTTGCGGCATGCCGTTGACCTGCGCGGATATGGTCTGGATGACAGTTTGGGCCTTGCCCGCGCCCGATGTGGACCATCGCGACTTTTGGGAATCGGCGGACGCGCCCGAGGGCCTTTCTGCATGATGTGATGTGACTCGTTCTGGATGAGTGTCGACTTCGGTCCTGAAACCCGACAATGCCCGTGCGGGCCGAGAGGACCACATCATGGCCAGCGCGGCGCTCGGTCCCGAGGCATCACG
>JBDTOA010000189.1:0-4220 GCA_039933475.1 Dermatophilaceae bacterium | reverse complement strand
CCGCCGACGATGACCGGAACGTCGAGCTCGTAGATGAAGCGCTTGAGGTTCAGCGGCTCCGCCCGGCTCGACACGTGCTCGGCCGAGACGGTGGTGCCGCGGATGACGAACAGGTCGCAGCCGGCGTCGACGACGATCTTCCAGTACTCCTGGGTCCGCTGCGGCGAGAGCGCACCCGCCACGGTGATGCCGGCCTCGCGCACCTGGCGAAGCCGCTCCGTGATCAGCTCAGGCTTGATCGGCTCCGCGTAGATCTGCTGCAGCCGTGAGGTCGCAGAGGCAGCGTCCAGGGAGGCGATCTCGGCCAGCAGGAACGTGGGGTCGTCATACCGCGTCCACAGGCCCTCGAGGTCGAGAACCGGCAGACCTCCGAGCTTGCCGAAGGCGATCGCACTGTCGGGGGACATCACCGAGTCCATCGGCGCGGCGATCACAGGCAAGGCGAACTGGTAGGCGTCGATCTGCCACGACACCGAGACCTCCTCGGGGTCACGGGTGCGCCGCGAGGGCACCACCGCGATGTCATCGAAGGAATAGGCCCTGCGGCCCCTCTTGCCCCGCCCGATCTCGATCTGGTTCACGCGGTCAAGGTTACCGGCCACGGGTCGTCCCGTGCCGCAGCCGTCAGCGCCGGCTGTAGTTGGGCGCCTCGACGGTCATCTGGATGTCGTGCGGGTGGCTCTCCTTGAGCCCGGCAGCAGTGATCCGGATGAACCTGCCGCGAGCCTGCAGCTCGGCGATCGTGGGTGCGCCCACGTAGAACATCGACTGCCGCAGGCCGCCGATCAGCTGGTATGCCACGGCCGCGAGCGGCCCCCTGTAGGGCACCTGGCCCTCGATGCCCTCGGGCACCACCTTGTCGTCGTCGGTGACGTCCCCCTGGAAGTAGCGGTCCTTGGAGTAGGACTCGCCTCGACCCCGGGACTGCATGGCGCCCAGCGAACCCATGCCGCGGTAGGACTTGAACTGCTTGCCGTTGATGAAGACCAGCTCGCCCGGGCTCTCTTCGCAACCGGCCAGAAGCGAACCGAGCATCACCGTGTCGGCACCGGCCACGAGCGCCTTGGCGATGTCGCCGGAGTACTGCAGGCCGCCGTCCCCGATAACCGGGATCCCCGCGGCCTTGCAGGCCAGCGCCGCCTCATAGATCGCCGTGACCTGGGGAACGCCGATGCCGGCCACGACGCGGGTCGTGCAGATCGAGCCGGGGCCGACGCCGACCTTGACGCCGTCCGCTCCGGCGTCGATCAGCGCCTGGGCGCCAGCCCTGGTGGCGACGTTGCCTCCCACGATGTCCACGTGCGCCACAGCGGGCTCGGACTTGAGCCGCCGGATCATGTCGGTGACCCCTTTCGCGTGGCCGTTGGCCGTGTCGACGACCAGCAGGTCCACGCCGGCGTCGACCAGGGACATCGCCCGCTTCCAGGCGTCGTCGAAGAACCCGATGGCAGCCCCCACCCGCAGCCGGCCCGTGTCGTCCTTGGTGGCCAGGGGGTAGCGCTCAGCCTTGACGAAGTCCTTGACCGTGAACAGGCCCTGGAGCCGGCCGGCCTCATCGACCAGCGGGAGCTTCTCGATCTTGTTCGTCGCCAGCAGCGCCAGCGCGTCCATCTTGTCCACGCCCACCCGCGCAGTGACGAGCGGCATCCGGGTCATGACCTCTGAAGCGGGCCGGCTGAAGTCCGTCTCGAAGCGGAGGTCCCGGTTGGTGATGATGCCGACCAGCCTGCCGTCCCCGTCGACCACGGGAAGCCCGGAGATGTGGAACTGCCCGCAGAGCTCGTCGACCTCGGCCAGCGTCGCGTCTGGAGTTGTGGTGACCGGGTCCGAGACCATCCCGGACTCGGAGCGCTTCACCCGTTCGACCTCGCGGGTCTGGTCCTCGATCGAGAGGTTGCGGTGCACGATGCCCAGGCCGCCCTCGCGGGCCATGGCGATCGCCATCCGGGCCTCGGTGACCGTGTCCATCGCGGCAGAGACCAGAGGCAGCCTCACCGAGATGTTGCGGGACAGCCTGGTCGAGGTGTCGGCCTCGCTGGGGATGACGTCGGTGGCTCCGGGGAGCAGCAGGACGTCGTCGAAGGTCAGGCCAAGAGCGGCGAAGGGTGCGCCGAATGGAGCGGGAAAGGCGGGGTCCGGGGTGGCCGGTGAGCTCATTTCCCGATCCTACGGCAGCGGGTGGTCTCGGCCGGACGCACCGGCATCCGGGTCGCGAGCTGAGTCGCCAACTGGGTCGCGAGCTGAGTCGCCAACTGGGTCGCGAGCTGAGTCGCCAACTGGGTCGCGACCAGGGTGCGACATATTGAGTGGGTGAACGACGTCAACGAACCTGACCACGGCAACGACATCAGCGCTGCAGGAGACACCCTCGAGGTGCCGATCCGCGATGAGATGATCCGGCTCGGCCAGCTCCTGAAGCTGGCCGGCGTCGTCGACGACGGCGCGCAGGCCCGAGCTCTGATCGAGGACGGCCAGGTGCGCGTGGACGGCGAGGTGGAGCGGCGGCGCGGCCGTCAGGTCCGGCCCGGCTCCTCCGCCGAGCTGGGCGGGACAAGAATCCGCGTCACCTCCGCCTAGACGGTGGTCAACCCGTGGAGCTGGCGCCGCCGGACAACCAGGACTGCAGCGCTCGCCAGCGGCAGGACAAGGGCGAGCACGCCCCATACGGACCAACCGGTCAGGTGGACGGCACCTGTTGCGGAGGCGACCTGACGAGGCGCAAGAAGGGCCGCCGCCAGCAGGCCGCCCGGCAGGACCAGCGTGCCCAGAAGCTTCTCGCCGCGGCTCCAGACGGTGGACCTCCACACCCGGCTGACGCCAACGAACCAACCAACGCCAAGCAGCAGGCCACCGAAGAGCAGCAGGCCGATCGTCACAAGCTCATGTCCAAGCTCGGCTGGCTGGGAGGGCGCTGGTCGGTCAAGTCCCTGACCCGGGGCTGCGCCTGGATCTGGGGCCGACATGGTTCCACAAGCCCCGACGACACGCGCCGAAAAACGCCAGCGGATCGGTGAAGTCTCACAAATCGACCTCAAATGGCCGTTTTTGGTCGATTTTTGCGACTTCACGCCCCGGTTTGGGACCGCAGAGGGCATGCGTAGGGCCACGGGCGCAGCGAAGGCCGCAACCCGGGGGCTGCGGCCTTCGTCGTTCTAGAGGTGCTGGTCAGTGGCCGTGGCCGTGACCGTGGCCGCTCTCGGCCGGCTCCTCCACGACCTTCTTCTCGACGACGAGCGTGTCCGTCGTCAAGATCATGGAGGCGATCGACGCAGCGTTGCGCAGCGCCGAGCGGGTGACCTTGACCGGGTCGATGATCCCGGCCTTGATCAGGTCGCCGTAGATGCCGCTCTCAGCGTTGAGGCCGTTGCCGGGCTCCAGCTCTGCGACCTTGGACACAGCGACGTAGCCCTCGACGCCGGCGTTCTCGGCGATCCAGCGCAACGGCTCGCGTGCGGCCTTGCGGACGATGTTCGCGCCCGTGAGCTCGTCGCCGACGAGGTCGAGGTCGTCGAGCACCTTGACTGCGTGAACGAGAGCGGAGCCGCCACCGGCGACGATGCCCTCTTCGATGGCCGCGCGGGTGGCCGAGATGGCGTCCTCGATGCGGTGCTTCTTCTCCTTGAGCTCAACCTCGGTGTGCGCGCCGACCTTGATCACGCAGACACCGCCGGACAGCTTGGCGAGGCGCTCCTGGAGCTTCTCGCGGTCCCAGTCCGAGTCGGTGCGCTCGATCTCGCTCTTGATCTGGTGGACCCGACCGGCAACCTCGTCCTTGTCGCCGGCGCCGTCCACGATCGTCGTGTTGTCCTTGGTGACCACGATGCGGCGGGCGGTGCCGAGGTCCTCGAGCTTGGTCGAGTCGAGCTTGAGGCCGACCTCCTCGCTGATGACCGAGCTGCCGGTCAGGACCGCGAGGTCCTGCAGCATCGCCTTGCGGCGGTCGCCGAAGCCCGGAGCCTTGACCGCAACGACCTTGAGGATCTCGCGGATCTTGTTGACCACCATGGTCGAGAGCGCTTCGCCGTCGATGTCCTCGGCAATGATCAAGAGGGGCTTCTTGGCCTGGGCGACCTGGTCCAGGACCGGGAGGATGTCGGCCACGGCCGAGATCTTGCCCTGGGTGATCAGCACGTAGGCGTCCTCCAGGACAGCCTCCATGCGCTCCGGGTCGGTCACGAAGTACGGCGAGAGGTAGCCCTTGTCGAACTGCATGCCTTCGG
>JBDTOA010000188.1:0-4225 GCA_039933475.1 Dermatophilaceae bacterium | reverse complement strand
GAGCCGGGCTGCGGCTCCGACGTCGCGGCAATCAAGTCCAAGGCTGTCTCCAGCGGTGACGGTGAGTGGATCGTCAACGGGCAGAAGATGTGGCTGACCAACGGTGGAACCTCCAATCTCGTTGCGGTGCTTGTGAAGACGGACACCGGAGCGGATTCGGTCTACAAGAACATGACGACGTTCCTTGTCGAGAAGGAGCCAGGTTTCGGCGAGACCGCGCCAGGCCTGACCATCCCGGGCAAGATCGAGAAGATGGGCTACAAGGGCGTCGACACCACCGAGCTCATCCTCGACGGCTACCGCACGACGACCGACCAGATTCTCGGCGGTGAGCCGGGCAAGGGTTTCTACCAGATGATGGACGGCGTCGAGGTAGGCCGGGTCAACGTTGCCGCGCGCGCCTGTGGCGTTGCCCTCCGCGCGTTCGAGCTCGCGATCTCCTATGCCCAGCAGCGTGAGACCTTCGGCAAGAAGATCGCAGAGCACCAGGCCGTGATGTTCCGCCTGGCCGAGATGGCCACGAAGATCGAGGCCGGCCACCAGATGATGGTCCGGGCGGCGCGTCGCAAGGACTCCGGCGAGCGCAACGACCTGGAAGCCGGCATGGCCAAGTACCTCGCCTCCGAGTACTGCGCAGAGGTGGTCTCGGACTCGTTCCGCATCCACGGCGGCTACGGCTACTCCAAGGAGTACGAGATCGAGCGGCTCTATCGCGAAGCGCCGATGCTGCTCATCGGTGAAGGCACGGCCGACATCCAGCGAATGATCATCGGTCGCCGGCTGCTCGAGGATTATGCCCTCCGCGGCTGAGCTTCGCTCAACCACGTAGTGCTGTTGCGCTGAGTGGGCCAGAATGGCCTCATGAGCACTCAGGCAGGTATGGCGGGGCGGGGCCGGGTTCCGATCGGCGGGCTCATCCTCGAGTACCCGATGTCGCTCGGGACGTATGACAACTACGAGGCTGCGCAGAAGGCTGTCGACTACCTCTCAGACCACGAGTTCGCCGTCGAGAACTGCATGATCGTCGGCACGGACCTCAAGCTGGTCGAGCGCGTGACCGGACGGCTGACGCGCGGGCGCGTCATCGGTGCCGGCGCGTTGTCGGGGATGTGGATGGGGCTGTTCGTCGGGCTCATCTTCTCGTTGTTCGGTCAGGGGTCCTCGCTGGCCGTCCTGTCGACGGTGGCCTTCGGAGCCGTCTTCGGCCTCGTCTGGGCCATGATCGGGTATGCCGCGACAAAGGGCCGGCGGGACTTCACCTCAGTGAGCCAGGTGGTAGCAACGCGGTACGAGGTGCTCGTGGAGCACAAGCTCGCAGAGCAGGGGCGCGCCTTGCTGGCGAACATGCCCGGCGGTCAGTCCCTCACGGCCTGACCGTGCAGGACCCTGCACCTCTTGCCCGCCGCGGGCTGAGGGTGGCTCTTGCCCCTGCTCGCAGGCTCCCTTGACGGGGCGGCGAGCCACCCTCAACCCGCGGCTCCCCATGATGGGGAGCGAGCACCCTCAAACCTCGGCAGTTCTTCGTCGGTAGCAATGGCGCGAATCCGCTTCAGTCCTTGGCGATGTTCGCGATCCACGCCTCGACGTCTGAGGACGTGCGCGGCAGGTCTGCGGAGAGGTTCTCGCAGCCGTCGGCGGTGACCAGGATGTCGTCCTCGATGCGAACCCCTATACCGCGCAGCTCGGCTGGCACGAGGAGGTCGTCAGCCTTGAAGTAGAGCCCGGGCTCGACGGTGAGGATCATGCCAGGGGCCAGCTCGGCGCCCATGTACTCCTCGCGAAGGGCCATCGCGCAGTCGTGAACGTCCAGGCCCAGGTGATGGCTGGTGCCATGAACCATCCAGCGACGGTGGTACTGCCCATGCTCCTTGTCCAGGGTGGCCTCCACGTCCACGCCATCGGGGAGCAGCCCCCAGGCGTGCAGGTGCTCGGCTATGACCCGGATGGCGGCGTCGTGGACATCGGAGAACTTTGCGCCGGGCCGGACCGCCGCCATGCCGGCCTCCTGAGCCGCATAGACGGCGTCATAGACCTTGCGCTGCGCCTCGCTGAACCGACCATTGGCAGGAAGGGTGCGCGTGATGTCGGCGGTGAACAGGGAGTCGACCTCGACACCCGCATCGAGAAGCACCAGGTCGCCGTCGGTCACGTCGCCGGTGTTCTTGATCCAGTGCAGAGTGTTGGCGTGGTCCCCCGCGGCGCAGATCGAGTCATATCCGACGCCGTTGCCCTGGTGTCGGGCATGGAGACCGAAGACCCCCTCGACCCAGCGTTCGCCACGACCGCGTTCCATCGCCTCGGGCAGAGCGGCGATGACGGCGTCGAAGCCGTTGGCGGTCGCCTTGATGGCGTCGCGCATCTGCCCGATCTCCCACTCGTCCTTGACGAGTCGCTGAACGGACAGGAAATGGGCAAGCTCCTCGTCGCCGGCTCGCATCGTCTCGGAATTGCTGGACCCCCCTCCTTCACGGATGACGTCAATGGCTGAGGTCAGCTCGCGATCGGCGTCGCGGACGATCCGGATGCCACTCGTGCCGACATCCTTGCTGACGGCACCGGTGAAGTCGTCGATGTGGCGCGCTGAAAGGGCCAGCTCGGCCTCGATGTCGGCCAGACCGGGACGGGCGCCCACCCAGAACTCGCCGTAGCGGGAGTCCCCGAAGAACTCCTCGGTGTTGCGGCCAGCCAGGGGCCGGAAGTACAGGATCGACTCGTGCGAGCCGTCATCAAGCGGCTCCAGCACCAGAACAGCGTCCGGCTCGCGATCGCCGCCAAGGCCGGTCAGGTACGCGAACGCGGTGTGCGGACGGAAGATGTAGTCGCAGTCGTTGCTGCGAACCTTCAGGCCACCAGCCGGTATGACGAGTCGCTCGCCCGGGAACGCGGCCGAGACCGTGGCACGTCGCAGTGCGGCATACCGCGCGACCTCAGCCAGAACCGGGGTGGCGGTGGATCGTGGCGCCCACTCCGCGGCCACGAAGGTACGGAACTCGTCGGTGACGGGGCGACCACGGTTGTCTGACTTGTGCTGTTCTTCGCTCACCACCACATCGTGTCACGGTCCGCGTCTGGGTGTGCGGCGGCGCAGCAGCGCCACCACCTCGAAGGCCTCAAGCTGATCCGAGTTGATCTTGCAATGGTGCCGCGACACAGTAGGGCCCGTGCCCGAGACCAGCGCCTTTCCACGCTCGCCGCGGAATCGCCTCGCCGGCAAGTCGATTCGTGACCGAGCCGGACGGGCAGTCCGCGACAGCCACACACCTGATGACGTGATCGCCCTGTGGCAGGGCACCGATGGGGTGGACCAACGCACCGCCCGGGCCGTCATCGACCTCGCGATGCGGGTCGGCGAGACGCTGCTGTCCACTGGCGCCTCGGCATCGGACGTAACCGCGACGGTGCTTCGGCTCATCGATGCCTACGGGCTTGGCTCCGTTCACGTCGATGTGAGCTTCACCTCGATCTCGGTGTCATACCACCGCGGTCCGGACGCCGACCCGATGACGGTGATGCGCGGCATCAAGGTGCGATCCACCGACCTGACACGGCTGGAGCGACTCCAGACGCTGGTGCGGGACATTCGTGAGGAGCCGGTCGAGATCGACGTTGCGCGGGCGCGCTTCGACGCCCTGATCAAGGCGCCGCACCCCTATCGGAGATGGGTGGTGACCGCCTCGCTCGCTGGGCTGGCCGCCGCAGCTGCAGCACTTCTGGGCGGCTCTTGGCAGATCATGATTCTGAGCTTTGTCACGACCGCCGGCGCTGACAGGGTCCAGCACCTGCTGGCCCGGCGGGGGATAGCAGCGTTCTTCACCCAGGCTGTGGGGGGTGCCATTCCCACCGCGGTCGCGGTGTCGTTGTTCGCTGCCGCGTCCGCTGGAGTCCCGGGCCTGCGAGGGATCTCGCCCTCACTGGTCGTCGCCTCGGGCGTCGTGGTGCTTCTCGCAGGGCTGTCTGTGGTCGGCGCTGCTCAGGACGCCATCGACGGCTACTACGTCACCGCTGGCGCACGGGTCTTCGAGGTCTTGGTCCTGACGCTCGGCATCGTTGTCGGCATCGGCGCCGTCCTGGCCGTCGCCCGGCGCACCGGGGTCTCCATGCGGTTCACTGCCGATACCGCGCTGGCCACCAACACTGGCGTTCAGATCCTTGCCGCGGCGGTGGTCTCGGGAATGTTTGCCATCTCGGCCTACGCCGGCACGCGAGCCGTCATCTACTCCACGGT
>JBDTOA010000187.1:0-4227 GCA_039933475.1 Dermatophilaceae bacterium | reverse complement strand
AGCCAGAGCACGGTGGGGTGGAACTGGACGAACTCGAGATCCGCGATCACGGCGCCCGCCCTCAAGGCCACCGCCAGGCCGTCGCCGGTCGCAACGGAAGGGTTCGTTGTGGAGGAGTAGACCTGCCCGATCCCACCTGTCGCCAGGACGACGGCCCTCGCCCGTGCCGCGCCAACCCCATCGATCTGGCCCTCCCCGAGGACGTGCAGCGTGACACCACAAACCCGGGCGTCAGCATCCTGCAGGAGATCAACGACCAGCGCGTGCTCGAGCACCTCGATTCCCGGATCGTCCAGGACCGCGTCCAGAGCCGCTATGAGGGCACGGGAGATCTCCTTGCCGGTCGCGTCTCCCCCGGCATGGGCGATCCTGTTCCGGCGGTGGCCTCCTTCTCGCGTCAGTGAGATCTTGCCGTCCGGGCCTCGGTCGAAGTCCGCACCGAGGGCTACCAGCTCCCGGACGCGCGCCGGGCCTTCGGATACCAGGATGCGAACCGCCTCGGGGTCGCAGACCCCGGCACCGGCCAGCAACGTGTCATGAAGATGTTCCGCCGGGCTGTCCGCAGGATCCAGAGCCGCAGCGATGCCACCCTGGGCCCACTGTGTCGACCCCTCGGGGAGCACGGTCTTGGTGACCAGCAGGACGCGGTCCACACGCTGGCGCAGGCGCAGCGCTGCGGTGAGGCCGGCGATACCAGAGCCCACGACGATCACGTCGGCCGAAGTCACCCAACCCGGTTCCGGAGCTGGGAGCCGGGCAGGGAAGGACAGCTTCATGACCTGCCCCCGGCCGGCCTTGACGCCTCGAGCACGAGCCCTTCCGGGACCGAGCCCGGGTCACCACCGATGCTGACGATCCGGTTGTCGTGGTCGACGAACACCACCCGAGGCACGAAGGTCCTCGCCTCCGCCTCGTCCATCTGGGCATACGAGACGATGATCGCGATGTCGCCGGGTGCAACCAGGTGGGCAGCAGCGCCGTTGATGCAGATCTGGCCCGAGCCAGGCTCGCCCGCGATCACGTAGGTGGTGAGTCGGTTGCCGTTGGTGACGTCGAGCACGTCCACCCGCTCGCCGGGCAGCATTCTCGCGGCTTCGAGCAGAGTCCGGTCGATGGTCACCGAACCGACGTAGCTCATGTCTGCCTGGTTGACCGTAACCCGATGGAGCTTGGCATAGAGCATGCTGCGCAGCACAACGACATCCTTCAGTTCAGAGGGTCCAAGTGGTTGGTTACAGGGGATTCAACATTCACGGCCCGATCGCGCTGACGGGGCTCCCAGGAAGCTCGTCACGTCCTGCGTTCTGCGAGAAGACCTCCAGGGCACCCCCGCCTGGCCCCAGGTTGACCGGGACGTTGTCGATCAACCGCGTTGTTCCCACTCGTGCGGCAACCGCCAGCAGCGCCTCCCCGCGGTACCACTCCGGCACGTCCTCCAGCGTCGACGGATGAACGAGGACCAGATAGTCGATGAGCGCCAACGGCTCCTTGACCACCACGGCACGAGCCGCCCGGCGTACCGCCGAGGGTCCCTCCGCGGCGGCGGATGCGCCCGCCCGCAGTGCGCTGGACAGGCACAGAGCCGTATCCCGGTCCGACGCGGTGAGGTACATGTTCCGGCTGCTCATGGCCAGGCCGTCGGTCTCACGGACAGTAGGCACGGTGATCACCTGGACCGGGAAGTCCAGGTCGCGGGCCATCCGGCGGATGAGGAGCAGCTGCTGCGCGTCCTTCTGGCCGTAGTAGGAACGGGAGGCGCCAGTGAGGTGAAGCAGCTTGCCCACGACGGTCAGAACCCCGTCGAAGTGGCCGGGTCGGGCCTGACCCTCAAGCACGTTTCCGAGCGGCCCCGCGGAGATCCGAACCCCCGGGTCGCCCTCCGGGTAGATGACATCGGGCGTCGGCAGGAAGACCACGTCGGCCCCCTCGCGGCTGCACATCTCCAGGTCGGCGTCGACCATCCGGGGGTAGCGCGAGAGGTCCTCACGGGGACCGAACTGCAAGGGGTTCAGAAAGATCGTCACGATGACATGCTGCTCGTTGGCCCGCGCGAGGCGAATCAACGTTGCGTGTCCCTCATGGAGGGCGCCCATCGTCATGACCACCCCCACGTCGCCGTCACCCAGCTGAGCGCGCGCAGCCTTGAGCTCCTCGCGGGTCCGCGCAACTATCGGCCCCGTGCTGGCAGCGACGGACGCGCCACCAACGCTCGTGCTGCTCGCGGTACTGACGGTGCTGTCAAAGGTCTCGGACACAGTCACTCCTTCGGGGCGGCAAGGATGTCGAGCAGTGCCTCGGCATCGAACGCCGTCAGCCGCCCGCTGGCGAGCGCCCGTTCTGCGGTTGCACGGGCCAGCGCGACATAGGTCGGCCGGATGTCCGGAGACTGATGGTTCAGCTGCTCCAGGTGCGCCGCAACCGTACCCGCATCGCCGCGCGCGACCGGCCCGGTGATCGCGCCGTCACCCAGGCGAAGTGCATTGTCGAGTGCGGCATGCAGGAGGGGTGCGATCACCCGGTGCGGCTCCTGCACACCAGCCGAGGCCAGGACCTCCATCGCCTGCGCCACCAGCGTCACGAGGTGGTTGGCGCCGTGCGCCAGCCCGGCGTGGTACATCGGCCGGTCCTTTTCCTCGATCCAGACCGGCTCGGCCCCCATCTCCACGACAAGCGCCTCAGCAACCGGACGCAGGGGCGCTGGCGCGGTGATGCCGAAGCAGCAGTCAAGAAGGCGTTGCAGATCCATCGCCGTACCCGTGAACGTCATTGCCGGGTGCAAGGCCAGCCCGAGCACGTGATGACCGACCGCGCCGTCGAAAAGGGAGGCGCCATAACGGCCCGATGTGTGTACGACCAGCTGACCGGCCTGCCACGAGCTGGTGGCGCTGAGCCCGGCGATCAGACCAGGGAGAACGTCGTCAGGAACGGTGAGCAGAACCAGCTCGGCACGGGCAACGACCTCTTCCACAGCCACGACGGGTACGCCGGGCAGCAGCGACGCTGCCCGCTCCCGTGACTGCTCGCTCACCCCTGAGACAGCCACGAGCCGGTGGCCCGCCTGCTGAAGTGCCGCTCCGAGAACGGCTCCAACGCGGCCGGTGCCGACGACTCCGACGTCGAGCCTGGCAGGTCGCTCACTGGCCAAAGGCAGGTCACTCACTCCCGAAACGCTATCCCCTTGGGGCGCGACGTAGCGTACTGCCCGTGACGTGGACGCCCTGGATGCAGGCATGGGACCAAGCCCTCTATGGCCGCGGCGGCTTCTATCGTCAGGCAGCGGGCCCCGCCGGCCACTTCTCGACGGCCTCCCAGGGCATCCCAAAGATCGGAGAGCTGCTGGCCGGGGCGCTGCTGACGCTGATGGACACCGAGGGCCTCCACACGCTCGTGGACATGGGCTGTGGTCGTGGTGAGCTGCTCCAGCACGTCCACCGGCTGGGCGCCCACGTCCAGTGCATCGGGGTCGACATCGTTGCCCGGCCCCAGCTGGACGAGGCCATCGGATGGATTCAGTCACCGGGCGGCGCGCAGGTTCCCGACGAGCTCACCGGTCTGACCGGCGTACTCGTCTTCGCCAACGAGTGGCTCGATGTCGTGCCGTGCCCGGTTGCCCAGATCGACGACGACGGCGAGCTCCGGGAGGTGCTCGTCAACCCCTCCTCCGGCGCGGAGCTACTCGGCGATGGCATGTCCGATTCCGATCGCCAGTGGTGCCGGCAGTTCTGGCCGACCGACAGGCTGGCTCCCGGCGATCGCGTCGAGATCGGCAGGACAAGAGACATCGCCTGGGACGACTTGGTCTCCCGGGTTGGATCGGGTCTCGCGGTGGCCGTCGACTACGGCCACACCATCGACTCGCGGCCCGCGTCCGGCACCCTCACCGGCTTCAGGGAAGGACGACAGGTGCTACCCGTCCCCGACGGGTCGTGCGACCTGACCGCGCACGTCGCCATGGACTCATTGGCCCATGACTCCCTGGTTGACCAACGGACCGCACTGAGGCGGCTGGGAGTCAGCGGCCAGACCCCGCCGCCCGACCTGGCACGGCGCAACCCTGCGCAGTACCTGCAGGAGCTGAGCGCCGCCTCGGTTGCCGCCATGCTGACGGCCAAGGGTGGGCTCGGCGACTTCCTCTGGGCCTTCACCCGGGCTCGCTGACGGCGCGGTCGCCGGCTCCGAGCGGCAATGTTGTCGAGCGCCGGTAACAACCGGCACCTCCTAGCCGCC
>JBDTOA010000186.1:0-4264 GCA_039933475.1 Dermatophilaceae bacterium | reverse complement strand
CCTTGAGGAACGACCGGGCGTTCTCCTTGCCCTGCCCCAGCTGGTCGCCCTCGTACGTGTACCAGGCGCCTGCCTTGCGAACGAAGCCATGCTCGACACCCATGTCAATCAGGCCGCCCTCGCGGGAGATGCCCAGCCCGTAGATGATGTCGAACTCGGCCTGCTTGAACGGCGGGGCGAGCTTGTTCTTGACGACCTTGACGCGGGTGCGGTTGCCCACCGCGTCGGTGCCGTCCTTGAGGGTCTCGATGCGGCGGACGTCCAGGCGGACCGAGGCGTAGAACTTCAGCGCCTTGCCACCAGTGGTCGTCTCGGGAGATCCGAACATCACCCCGATCTTTTCGCGGAGCTGGTTGATGAAGATCGCCGTGGTGCCGCTGGTGCTGATCGCTCCGGTGAGCTTGCGCAGCGCCTGGGACATCAGCCGCGCCTGGAGCCCGACGTGGCTGTCGCCCATCTCGCCCTCGATCTCGGCCCGGGGAACGAGCGCCGCGACCGAGTCGATGACGATGATGTCGATGGCCCCGGACCGGATCAGCATGTCCGCGATCTCCAGAGCCTGCTCGCCGGTGTCGGGCTGGCTCACCAGCAGGGCATCGGTGTCGACGCCGAGCTTCTGGGCGTAGTCGGGGTCAAGCGCGTGCTCGGCGTCGATGAAGGCCGCAATACCGCCGGCTTTCTGGGCACTGGCCACGGCGTGCAGTGCAACCGTCGTCTTGCCGGAGCTCTCCGGACCGTAGATCTCGACGACGCGCCCTCGGGGCAGCCCGCCGATCCCCAGTGCGATGTCCAAGGCGATGGACCCCGTGGGAATGACGTCGATGGGGACACGGACCTCGTCACCGAGCCGCATCACCGCGCCCTTGCCGTGCGCCTTCTCGATCTGCGCCATCACTGCTTCCAGTGTCTTCCCGCGATCTGGTCCAGCCATGTTGTCTTCACCTGTCATTTCTGAGTAGGAGTCCGTCGTCCACCTGCGACCGACACCTGTGCGGGGATGCATTCCGTGTCGAGTCAGACGTTATGAGCGACCACCGACAGCCACATCCATCAGGCACAGACCTGTGGAAGGTGGGTCATCGGAGGCAACCCATGGGGACAAGATACCCGAACAACTGTTCGATCACATCTTCTCGAGGTCAGACACGCCGAGGGCGTTTCGCCAACGCTCGGGCCGACGAGGCGCAGCTCTCAAAACTCTCAGGACAGGAGCAGCTTCTCGAGCCGGCGGGCCGACCCGACCAGCCCGAGCAGGCCCAGGGCCGCGAGGTAGGCGACGTGAAGAAGCAGTCCAGGGCCGATCTCCCCCAGCATCAGCGCCCGTTCCAGCGCGACCCCGTGGTACAGCGGAGTGGCTCGAACGACCCACTGAACGGCCTCCGGATAGAAGGCGAGCGGGAAGAACGTCGCGGAGAACAGGAACATCGGCTGGATCGCGAGCGTGATGTAGTCGAAATCCACCCAGGAGCGCATGAAGGTGGTCGCGAACATGCCGACTGCCGAGAAGGCGAACCCGATGAATGTCGCCGCGGGAAGAGCCAGCAGCGCCCACCAGGAGTGCACGACCCCGGCCAGCCATGCGACCACGAGGAAGGCAGCCGCGTACAGGGCACCACGCATGAGGGACCAGATGATCTCGCCCACCGCCACGTCGCGCGGCCCCAACGGGGTTGCCAGCACGGAGTCGTAGAGCCTGGCGAACTTCAGCTTGAAGAACACGTTGAAGGTCGAGTCGAACACCGCTCCGTTCATGGCCGACGCTGCAAGCAGGCCGGGCGCCACGAAGGAGGCATAGGGCACCGTCTGACCGCCGTCGGTGGTGACCACCTTGACCAAGGCGCCGAGCCCGATCCCCAGCGAGAACAGGTAGAACACCGGTTCGGCGAACCCCGTGACGACAGCGACCCAGCCGTGCCTGAAGCTCATGATGTTGCGCTCAACCAGGATTCGCGCCATCCCTGCCCCCGCGGGCATCGGCAGGATCCTGGCGATGCGCGAGGCCAGTCCCCCGGTCGGCGACGGTGGAGCCTGGGGCGAGGCCGTCATACGACCAGCCTCTTTGTGAAGGTGCGTCGAGCCAACCACGCCCCGATGACGATGACCACCAAGAGGTACGCCGTGTTGCCCAGAACGCCTGCAAAGTCAGGTGATCCGAGGGCAAGTGAGCGGTTGGCCTCGACGCCGTGCCACAACGGCATGACCCATGCGACCGGACGCAGGAGGGCCGGCAGCTTGTCTACCGGGAAGAACACACCCGAGAACAGGAACAGCGGGGTCATGATGAATCTGAACAGGATGTTGAAGCCGTCGGCGGTCTCCTGCTTCGCCGAGATCGCGAAGACCGGCACGGCAAAAGCCATCCCGGTCAGGACGGTGATCGGCAGCGCCAGCAGAACCCACCACGAGGTGAACGAACCGAACAGCGCGGCCACCCCCATGAAGATGACGGTCGCACCTGCGATCTGCATCGCGACATAGGTCAGGTGGCCGATCAGGATGTCGTCTATGCCGATCGGCGCGGCGAGCATTGCGTGGTACTTCCGGTTCCAGCGGATCGCTCCGAAGACTGGGTAGCTCGACTCCCCCATCGCCACCCACATCGCTTGAGCCGCAAGGATTCCCGGCACGACGAACTGCAGATACGGTACCCCGGCGACTCCACCAGCGGACTTGTTCACGAGGCTGCCCAAGCCAATACCCATGGACAGAAGGAAGAGCACGGGCGAGAGGAAGCGGCCGAAGATGCTGCCCCGCCAGGTGCGTTTGTATGCCGTTGCCCACGACCCGAAGACCGGTCGCCAGGGGGCGGGACCAGATGCCGGGGGCGGGGGTGGCGCGTCGGCCGTTGAGCTCATCAGTCCACCAGAGTTCGTCCGGTCAGGTGCAGGAAAACATCCTCCAGGGTTGAGCGACGGACAAGGGATGACAACGGCTCGATCCCGCGCAGATGCACGGCGGCGGCCGCGGCGTCGCCGTCCTCCGTGTAGACAAGGAGCCGGTCGGGCAGCACCTCGACCCGTTCACCGATCCCGGCGATCGCGTCGGCGTGCAGGCCGTGGTCATCGGTGTCGAAACGCAGCTCGAGGACCTCCCGCGTGGAGTACTGCGTGATCAGCGAGCGAGGCGAGCCCTCGGCAACTATCTTGCCGTGGTCCATGACCACGAGCCGGTCGCACAGCTGCTCGGCCTCGTCCATGTAGTGCGTCGTCAGGACCAGGGTCACACCCGAGCGCTTGAGCCGAAAAAGCCTGTCCCACAACACATGTCGCGCTTGGGGATCGAGCCCGGTGGTGGGCTCGTCCAGCAGAAGGATCTCAGGGCGGCTGATCAGGGAGCGGGCAATGGTCAGCCGTCGCTTCATACCTCCCGAGAGCGGCTCGACCTTGGAGGTGGCCCGCTCCGTGAGCTGCGCGAAGTCGAGAAGCTCGGTTGCCCGAGTGCGAACCTCGTTGCGGGAGAGCCCGAAGTAGCGGCCGTAGATCCAGAGGTTCTCCTCGACCGTCAGCTCTTCGTCGAGGGTGTCCTTCTGCGGAACGACGCCCAGCCGCGCGCGGATCTGGGGGCCGTGGGTGGCCGGGTCCTGCCCGAACACCCGCAGCACGCCGCCGCTGACCGGTGACACGCAGCCGACCATCTTCATCGTCGAGGACTTGCCGGCGCCATTGGGCCCGAGAAAGCCGAACGACTCTCCTCGTTGCACCGCGAAGTCGATGCCGTCCACCGCCATGAAGTCCCCAAAGGTCTTGGTCAGGCCCGTGGCATGCAACATGAGGTCGGGGTCCAGGTCGGTCACGTGTTGCACGCTATCTCCTCATCACGCCGGAGATCTCAACCCCTCTTCGTGTGGTCCTTCAGCTCCCTGCCGAGCCGACGCTCCACCGGGACGTCCATGTCGATACACAAGGCCAGCCAGGCTTCTCGAGGCTTGGTCCCCGACTCGATCGCCTCCAGGGCACTTCGGTTGCCGAGAGCTCCCAGGACATGGTCACGTGCCAGGGAGCGCGCATAGGCAGCACCGAACTCGTCGTCCATGAGGTGCCAAAAATCGCTCATCCGCATTCGTGGAGTCTTTCACGAGGCCGCCACACCGACCCGCGCCATACCAGGGACGTCTGCGGACACATGCCGCCAGACGCACCCAGCCACCCGCCATACTGGGGACGTCTGCGGACACATGCCGCCAGACGCACCCAGCCACCCGCCATACCAGGGACGTCTGCGGACACATGCCGGCAGACGCACCCAGCCACCCGCGCCTCAGATC
>JBDTOA010000185.1:0-4293 GCA_039933475.1 Dermatophilaceae bacterium | reverse complement strand
GGCGTTCTGGGGGCCAACGACGGCATCGTGTCCACGGCCGGCATCGTGATAGGGGTCGCCGGGGCGACGAGCTCGCGCACAGTTCTGATCACCGCTGGAGTCGCCGGACTCGTTGCCGGCGCCATGAGCATGGCTGTCGGCGAGTATGTCTCGGTCAGCACCCAGAAGGACACCGAGAAAGCCCTGTTGATCAAGGAGCGCCGAGAGCTCGAGGAGACCCCGGACGAAGAGCTCGAGGAGCTGACCGGGATCTATGAGGCAAAGGGAATACCGCGCGCTCTGGCCGAGGAGGTAGCCCATCACCTGACTGCCCACGACGCCCTGGGTGCCCATGCCGAGGCAGAGCTCGGGATCGACCCGGAGAACCTGACCAGTCCGACGCATGCGGCCATCGCGTCCTTCATCGCCTTCACGGTCGGGTCCATGCTGCCGCTGCTCGCGATCATCCTTCCGCCCTTGACCTGGCGGGTTCCCGTCACCGTGGTCGCAGTTGTCCTCGCCCTTGGCGGAACGGGATGGCTGGCAGCCGGGCTGGGCTCTTCTCCGGTGAGTCGGTCCGTCTGGCGCAACGTGGTCGGCGGTCTGGTCGCGATGGCTGTTACCTACGGAATCGGCACGCTCGTGGGTCGCGCGATCTGACTGGTCGGGCCAACGCTTCCCGACCACGCCGCCGTTAGCAACCGCCACCGAGGCGGCATACGAGCAGCTCACCGTAGGGCGATGCTCATGTTTGCGTCAGCATTCGGTCAGTTTTCAGCGATTCGGCTGACCTCGCCAACCGGGGGCTACTACCGTCTGAGCCGCCGAACACGGATCACTGGAGGTGGGATATGGGCGTCGCTCAGCTTGGCTGGTTCTACTTCGATGGTCAGCTTCGCTACAAGGACGCCCACGGCTGGACCGAGAGATACAAGCCCATTGATGGCCCGCGAGCCGGAACGGCGCCAGCAACAGAGAAGACGCTGGATGCCAAGGCCGATAAGTCACGTCGTTCGAAACGTCCTTCGAAACAGGTCCAGCCGCGGCAGGCCCCTCGGCGGAGGGTGGCTCACCTGGTGACCGTTGTTTGCGCGGGACTCCTCGGCCTGGGTCTGGGCGGCGGCTGGCTCAAGCCCGATCTCGTCCACGGGAACGTTTCGTGGGTGACAGTGCATGTGGGCCAGGCGCAAAAGGCGCCAGCTGGTCCCAGCATTGATGCCTTCGCGCTGGGCGGGCCGGCTCCGGCAACCGTGCCGGCGAACTACAGCCACCCCAGCCCTGCGGAATGCCTGAAGTTCCGCGATCAGCTGCGTGCCTGGTCGCAGTATCAGAACGCGCACCGCCCCACCGGCTTCGTCAGCCTGCCGTCCGCTAGCGATCTGCAGTTTCTCACTACCTCCTGTGGCCTGAGCTACTGAAGCTGAGCGTGGGGTTGCGCGGGCCTCGGACCGACGTCATGGCCTTGGCAGGGGCTTTGGGGATCCGGCGCATAGTCCGTTTGGTCCCAGTAAATGATTGATCGGCCATAGCTCATGCGTTGCACTTACTTCCCGCAGACCCGGGCCATACCTTTTGATCACTGCCGGTGCCGGATCAACAGGAGGAATGCATGAGTGCGGATCAGCCTTGGTGGTCCCGCAGGGGTATGCGGCGGGACACCGCTGGCCATGGCCGGAACGACCTCGACCAGATGACGGCCACCCTCCCGGTGCGGAGTCCGACACCCGAGGATTGCGATCCCTGTTCTGTGCAATGCGACGGCGCAATGGTTGCGCGCTCGCAGATCCTGGTTGCCGGATCAACAGCAACGCTCTCGGGCACCCTGACCAATGAGACGGGTTGCGACGTTCATTTCAGCGGAGCGCCACCCTATGCGCTCACAATCGACTCCGATGGCAGCCGGCCAGTCTTGTTGGGCGACTTCAACTCACCGCCCCGAGCGCAGCCGTCCTCCGCAGACTGGGTGATTCACCCCGGCGCAAGCCTGCCGTACCGCAGCCTCCCTGTGACCCTTCGAAAACCCGATATTCAGTGGGACGGAACCGAATGGTCCGCGTCCTCGCAGTCCATAACACTTGACACGCACACTTTCAGCCAGGTCCGGCTCCCCATGATCCAGATCATCAGCTGACTCGAAGCCGTCTTGCGCCCATGGTGGCGTGGCAGGGCTTTCTGCGATCGACAGCCCTATTCGAAGAGCTGGATGGTGGGAACTTCTCGCTGGTTGTAGAACGTGTTGTCCAGAGCTGTCGACCGCGAGGAGATGCACCACAGCCCCCCGTCCCACTCAGGGTCGGGTGTCCGCAGGGTGACCGGGATGCTGCGGTAGGGGATGGTCGCACCCGGGTGCATCACGCAGTCTCCTGTGGACGGCCTGTCCCGCGGCTGAGGGTTGAAGTCGCCAAGCAGAATCGTCTCCGTGCCTTCCGCATCGAGCGAGACGGCATAGGGAGGCGCCCCGGTGAAGTACACGTAGCAGCCAGTCTCATTCGTCAGGGTGCCCATGAGGGTCACTGTCGAACCTGAGACCCGAATCCGCGACCGTGCCACCAGCGCACCGACGTAGTGGTTGGCCAGCCGCCTGTGAAGGTTGGGCGTCAACCTTGGCAGTTCGGGGCGTGGGCCGTCGTGACCCTCCTGCCCCTCGCCCGCACTGACGCGAAGCCGACTTCTTCCGGCGAGGTACCACCGAAGTCGATCCCAGCCCATGTTCACCTCCAGCGATCCCGACCCAGGGAAGCCTCGCGCGAGGTTGGAGCCGTCCATGGTCGTCGTCACGATTTGGGTAACCCAGGCCCAGAGCTCCTCCAGGTCCGATTCACCGACGTCCCCTGGTAACCAGAATCCGCCCTCCGATCGACTGTGTCCTCAGGCAGAAGTCGTAGAGGACACCGGTCAACTCGGGCTGTTGACAAACCGGTCAAGCACAGCACCGTATTGCTGGTATTGCTGGATGACACCCGGGTGAATCAATCCGGTGTCTAGCTTCTGGTTCGAGGACCAGACCCGATGTGGCTACCCGATCGAGTACACATGTGGGGATTGGTCATTCGCAGCCGATGCCGTCCCCGTCACGGTCGAGCTTGCTGGCGAAGCCTGGGTCACCGCGATGGATGGGAGCCACACCAGCCGCGCGGACAGCAGTGCAGTTGGCGTAGGAGACGACCCCAGCAACCGGCGCAGCAGCCGGTACCGGCTGAGGTGCAGGTTGGCCAGCCGGCAGCGCCGCCGTGGTGGGTGTTGAACCCGGCGCCGGCAAAACCATTGACGGGCAGGTAGCAAGGACGCGAGTCATGGCGGCACGCTCGGCGGGTGTGACCCACACGCCGTACTTGCCTTTCACCGCAACCTGTCTGGCGACATACGCGCATCGGAAGGCCTTGTTGGGCGGAAGCCAGGTCGCGGTGTCGCCGTCGCCCTTGACCCGGTTTGCCGAGGAGTCCACCGCCAGCAGGTTGAGCGGGTCGTTGGCGAGCGCCAGCCGCTTGCCGGCCGGCCAGGCTGAGGCGCCCTTCTGCCAGGCATCCGAGAGTGCGACAAGGTGGTCGATGTCAACCTCGCTGGCACCGCCGTAGACGAATCGGATGTACGTGCCGGTGTAGGGGTCGGGGGCCAGGGACCCGGCGAGAACCTTGCAGTCGTTCTTCATCTGTCTGCTCTTCAGGTCACGGCGAAGGATGTCGTTACGGGTGTCGCAGCCGTTTCGGTCGGTGTCGAACCAGGCCTGCCCGAACTGGTCGCGGGTGTAGCCGGTCTTCGAGGCACGGCCCTTGACGGTGAGCCTTGCGACGGCTGCCAGTGCAGTGCCCGCCGCCGCAGGCTTGAGCTTGGTAGCCGTTGCGACGGGGACAACGGGCACGACTGCGGGGCTGGTGGTCTCGGCCGGACTCTGAGGGGCGTCAGCCGAAGTGAGCGTGCGCTGAGTCTCCGTCGCAAGCCCCGTCGGAGTATCGGGAGCGGGGCCACAGCCGGACAGCAGCAATACAGCCGCCAGAGACGCGCCGAGCGACCTGGCGATGCCTTTCATATTCCCCCGTCGAGTCAGAAACCGCCGATGCCAGCTGCCGATCGGACCTACAGCCTCGCCAGCACTCGGAAGCGTTCTGCAAAAAGTTCGTCCTCGGAGACGTCACCAGCAGCCGTTGGGAGGGTCACTTCCCCGAGCTGAGCCAAGTCCTCCCCTAAAGAAGGGGACGGGCCATCCCAGAACGATCGCTGGCCATCAAGCTGTGAACACCAACCGTTGCAAAACTCCATGAGGTGCCTCCCTCGGATCATCTTCGGGTAAAGGCACGGTGTCCCGCCGCTCATCGG
>JBDTOA010000184.1:0-4298 GCA_039933475.1 Dermatophilaceae bacterium | reverse complement strand
GGCAAGTCGGTCGAGGGTGCCCACTGGGGCGACCGCGTGGAGGCCGAGAAGGTCATCCTGGAGGCCATCGACCGCGCCAAGGCGGCCGGCATGACGACGGCCCGCTGGACCGGCCCCGGTCACTGAGCGCCCTTGTCTTAGGGGCGACCGCCGTACGGGAGGATGTCGCTGCGCCAGATCGAGGACTGGGTGACAACCGCGCCGGTGTGCGGGGCCTCGATCATCTGACCGTTCCCGACGTACAGACCGACGTGGTGGCTGGTTGGGCCGGAGTCGCCGAAGAAGACCAGGTCACCGGGCTCCAGGTCGCTCAGGGCCACCCGACGGGTCTCGTCCCACTGGTATCCGGTGTAGTGCGAGAGGTAGACCCCGGCCTGGGCCCACGCCAGCTGGGTCAGACCTGAGCAGTCCCAGGTACCGGGTCCAGCAGCACCCCACTCATAAGGGTCACCGATCTGTGCCCTTGCGAACGCGATGACCGAGGCAGTGCCGCCGCGAGAGGGGACCGGGCCGTAGGACACCGTTCCCGATCCTGAGTCAGAGGGTCCCTGGCTCACCGGCGCGCTGTCCGGCGCGTTGGCTGCGCTCTGGCGACGCCTCTCGGCCGCAGCGGCAGCAGAGGCAGCTGCAGCGGCCTGGCGACGGGCCGCTGCCCTGGAAGCGGCGGCGGCACGGGCGTGGGCAGCTGCGCGAGCCTGCTCTGCGGCGCGGGCCTCGGCGGCTGCCTTGAGGCCGTCCTGTCGCTGCCTCTCGAGAGCCACCGATGTGTTGCGCAAGGTGGCCAGCTCACTGATCATCGTGGTCTGCTGCGTGTGGATAAGCGCGGTCTCCGCGGCTGCCGAGTCCACCTGGGCCTGTGCCTCGGCCCGCGCGCTCTCAGCGGCCTGCGCTGCCGCCAGCTGCTGCGCCTGGGCTTGAGCCGCCTGCCGGCGAAGCACCCCGGCAACAACGAAGGAGGCGTCAGCGTCCTGCATGATCCGGCCGCGGATGTCGGAGATCAGGGCAATGCCCGCAGCCCGGTCCAGCAGGTCCTGGGGTCCCTTGCTGGACAGGAAGGCCTCAATCTGGCCGAGGTTTCCGCCCTGCATGTAGGTCGCGGCGGCGAACTGCCCGAGCTTGTCAGAGGCGATGGTCGCTGCCTTCGACGCGGCGTCCGCTCGGGCTCCCGCGGCCTTCGCCGCGTCCGTGCGCTGCTGAAGGAGGATCCGGGCGAGGTTGTACTTCTCGTTGGCCACCTCAGCGGCGGTCTGCACCTCGACCAGGCGTGCGTTCGACGCCATCAGGCGGGCCTCGACGGCTGCGACCTGCGCAGCCTTGTCGCCGACGGCGGCCTTGGCGGCATCGACCTGGTCCGCGGAGGGGTAGACCGGGTCGGCGTGGGCGATGAGAGTGGGGGTGCCGAACGTCATAGCCGTCATTGCCAGGACGGCACCGGCAGAGATGACCAGCCGCAGGCGGGCGCTCTTGCTTGCGTTCGGCACGAGATCCCCCTTTGGCTGACAGTTTTGTGCCCCCTGAGACTATGACGTTGAGCCACTCTGGGAACACGAGTCACAAAATCCCATACCGTTGGACCGGGCCAGGGCAGTCAGCAGGTCGGTCGCCCTCAAATGACACTGTTGTTTTTTTGCAGGTCAGCCGTTGGTGGGGTCAGCTGGACCAGGACCGACACAGAGAACAGACCAGAACATAACAAGTTGGTAACGGCGGGCCAGGTCAGCCAGGTCGATAGGCGTTTCGGGCCTTGCGGCGAAACCGCAGGATCTGGACGAGGCCCAGCACCCAGACGAGATACTGCACCGACATGGCCACCCGGAACGAGTCGACCGTGTACGTCGACGGTCCGCCTGGCGCCACCTGGTCGAGCACGATGCCGATCAGCGCCACCGTGCCCAAGGACGCGACAAAGCCGCCCACGTTGACGATCCCCGTGGCGCTGCCCAGACGGGTCGGCGGGTTGAAGGTCCGGGCCAGGTCGAACCCCACCATCGAGCCGGGGCCCCCCACAGCGAGCACCATCACCAGGACCACGAGAAGCCACAGCGGCGAGCGTCCCGGCCAGAGGAGCACGACCGCCCACACCACCATGATGGAGGAGACGATCCACAGGATGAGGGTCGATCGCGAGTACGGCCAGCGGGTCACGAAAGCACCCACCAGCGGGCTGGCTACGACAGCGGTGACGGTCATGACGATGAGCAGCCCGCTTGCAGCACCCGGGGTAAGCCCCTGACCGGAGACAAGGAAGGGGAACCCCCACAGGAGGGCGAAGACCGTCGCGCCGAACTGCGCAGAGAAGTGCGACCAGAGTCCGAGCCGGGTGCCGGGCTCAGCCCAGGCGAGCTTCAGCGCCCTGCCAACGGCCTGCATCTTGAGCTCGTCCCGATGGTGGTCCGCGTATGGCGAGTCCCGTACGACGACGATGAGCACGATCCCGAGGACCACCCCGACACCCGCGGCTGCGGCGTACGCGCGGGTCCAGCCGAAGCTGCGCAGCGCAAGGGACAGGGGCGCCGTTGCGGCGAGCGCACCCAGCTGCCCGAGGACTCCGGTCAGCTGGGTGATCATGGCGGTCCGCGCCGGCGGGAACCACAGGGCGACCAGCTGCACCAGGCTGATGAAGATCATCGCGTCGCCCATGCCGACGAACACCCGTGCGGCGACTCCGGCGCCGAACGTGCCGGCGAGAGCGAACGCCAGCTGGCCACCCGTCATCAGGGCGACTCCGGTGACCAGGAGCTTCTTCGCCCCGACCCGGTCCAGCATCGCGCCCACCGGGATCTGCATGGCCGCGTACACCAGCAGCTGCACCATGGTGAAGGTCGCGAGCTGGGCCGAGCTGATGTGGAAGCGCTCTGCCGCCACGAGCCCGGCAACACCCAGGGAGGTGCGGTGAAAGACCGCGAGGATATAGACGCAGATCGCGGCAGACCACACGACCCAGGCTCGCCGGCCGCCGAGCCGATAAAGGAGGGTGGGGTCGGTGGGGTCGGTCGGGGTTGTCTCGAGCTGTGCAGACGTCATCGGATGCGGGGACGACGAGCGGGCCAGCTTGGGCCCGCAGGTCGCGATGAAAGATCATGAACGCCTTGGAAGTTAATGGGGGTGACCTTATAAGCAGGACGAAAAGCAGAAGGAATCTGGGGTGCCGTGCCCATCGCATCCTGCAGAGCCGGTGACACCTTTCTCGACACCTATTTCGGGCTTCGACCCCCGGCGTCCCGCAGGAGGCGCAACACTGACTGTCATGAGCGACCACAAGCTGAACACGGTCATCGAGCTGTCGGAGTCAGAGTCATGGACCTTGCTGCGCGAGGCCGTTGTGGGACGCCTGGCCGTGGTCGTTGACGACCAACCCGACATCTTCCCGGTCAACCACCTGGTCGACCTTGGCAGCGTGGTGTTCCGAACCGGCCCGGGAACCAAGCTGGACGCAGCCGTCGGCCGCCAGGTCGCGTTCGAGGTGGACGGCTACGACCTGGAGACGTCCAGCGCCTGGAGCGTCGTGGTGAAAGGAAAGGCAACGAGGGTCAGCCGGCTGGACGACGTGCTGACGGTGGTCTCGCTGCCGCCCTTTGCATGGCACTCGGCGCCCAAACCTCATTTCGTGAGGATCGAACCCGACAGCATCACCGGTCGTCGGTTCGAGGTCAGGGGCGGTGCCCGACCGTCCGTGCCTGCGCTCGAGGCGCCTACCGGCTGACCTCCCCCGGCCCGCCCTGGCTCTGTGGGATCCCCGTCAGCGGCTAGCTCGGCTGGCTCTCCGGCGTGACCTGGTCCTCGCGGACCTTCCGAACGCGTGGGAAGGGGCCCTCGACGAGGCCCGCCGCCCGGTACCGGTCGGTCGCCGCCCACACATCGGCGATGGACTGGAGCTGCTGCTGCGCTGCCATCTCCTGGGCGAAGAGCGTGGTCTGGATGCCATGAAGCAGGTCTTCGATCCGGTGGGCGACCCGGGACTGGGCCGAGCCCCCCTCGACTGGCGAGGGCCCGGTGTCGGCATCCGACGGCACGCTGCCGGCGCCCGTCACGTCGGCGTGCGATCCGCTCATGATCCCATCCTGACGGTAGCCAGGCCCTGTCCGCAGCGCTTCGGGACAGACTCGTGTCAAGCTGGCCCTGCCCCGCGACGACCCTGTCCCGAGATCCCGGTCGCTACCCGGATCTCACCGTCAGGGAACGGCCTTTCGCCACGCGAATGCCCTCAACTGAGCCTCGAGAACCTGCTCGCGGGTCATCTTCAGCGCCAGGACCCGGTCAAGTGCCTCGTCGACCTCCATTCGTTCCATCTGCTCCAC
>JBDTOA010000183.1:0-4334 GCA_039933475.1 Dermatophilaceae bacterium | reverse complement strand
CCGCCTGGCGCATGAACCAGACCGGCGTGTGCGGCACGCTCTGGCGTCGGGCGGCACGGACGAGAGCACTTTCATGGGGACTGTCACGGGGGCTGGTCGTTGAGGATGTCACCTGCAGATCCTCCCATGGCGCGAGGAAGGCTCAGACCGCGATGGCGACCACTCCAACAAGGGTCAGCACGACCCCGACCGCCTGGACACGGCGAAGTCGCTCCCCCAGGAGCAACCTCGCCCAGAAGACCGTCGCCACCGGGTAGAGCGAACCCAGAACGCTGGCCACACTGACCAGGCCCCGCGACGAGGCGACGGCGAAGAGCGCGTTCGCGGTGAGGTCGCCAAGCCCGATGACCGTCAGTGCCGGCAGGTCGTGTGGGCGGGTTCCCCCGGCCGATCGGATAACCAGGCCCGCGATGACGAACAGCACGACGCTGGTCAGGCGCATCGTCCAGAGCGTCTCCAGCACCGCGAACCGAGAGCCTCTGTCGATGCAGAACAGCGCTGTCCCGAAACAGGCCGCGGCCAGGGCTGCCAGGATCACCGGGCGCGCCGGAAGAGAACCGCTCAGCTCCGGTCCCGAGGCCAGGGCCGCGCCGGCCACCGCAATGGCCATCCCCACCCACGCGAGCGCTCGAGGCTGCTCTCCTGTGAGCAGGCCCAGGAGCACGGGGACGAGTGCTCCCAGGGATGAGATCGGCGCGACCACCCCCATCGTCCCGGAGGCAAGAGCGGTGTAGAACAAGATCAGGCCGGCCGCCCCTGACAGCCCGGCCGCGACCGACCAGAGGGCGGCGTCCCCGTTGAAGGACGGCGAGAGCCCGGTACTGCGTACGAGCAGGATCACGCTCAGCGCGACCAGGGCGGCGCTCTGGCTCACCGCCACAACGGCAGGCGGAGCGATCGTCCGCGACTTGAGCCCAGCGAAGAAGTCCGAGGTGCCCCAGACCGCACTGGAGGCCAGTGCGAGCAATGCCAACATCGCCGAACCGTATCCCGGCGTGCCGCGAGGACATCAAGGGAGAGGTCGACATACGCTCGGTGTGTGGCCAGTTCCAGCGTCCCTGGCGAGAAGTCCGCCGAATTCGACCAGGCCGTCCAAGGCCTGCGCGTTGCTCGGCTGCGTCCGGAGGTACGCCTCACGGAGGTGCCCGCCCCCAGCCGGATCGCCCCCTACGCCCTGGCCCTCTCGGCCGAGGTCTCGACCGGCGGGATCGCCGATGAGGGCGAGGAGCTGGCGTCCGGACGGTTCGTCCTTCTTCATGACCCGTCCGCCCCCGAGTCCTGGGACGGGGTCTGGCGGGCCGTCACGTTCGCCCGCGCCGAGATGGAGCCCGAGCTGGCCAACGACCCGATGCTCGGCGCGGTGGGCTGGTCATGGCTCATGGATGCGCTGGCCGACCACGGTGCGCCTTACGTAGCCGAAGGTGGCACCGTCACGCGGGTTGTCTCAGAGACCTTCGCCAGCTTGGAGGATCGCCAGGCCACAGTCGAAATGGAGATCCGGGCCTCCTGGACCCCTATCGGCCCCGACGTCTCCCTTCACCTCCTCGCCTGGGCCGACCTGTTGTGCACGATCGCCGGTCTCCCGCCGCTTCCTGAGGGCGTCGTGGCTCTGCCCGGACCGAGGCGCTGACCACGCTCGCGCCATCCCGGCCCGCACAGTGATCGACGCAGTCATTAGATTGACCCCGTGACCATCGGATCCAGCGGAGCCCCAGAGCGGTCAGTCGCGTTGGATGACTCTGCCGTTCCAGGTGCCGATGCCACCCCTGTCGTCCCTGAAATGATCCTGCTGGATATGCCGGCTGACGGGGTTCCGGACGTCGTCATGAATGAGCGCGAGCTCGTCCGTGCAGCACGCTCCATCGCTGCTGGCACCGGGCCGGTCGCCATTGACGCAGAGCGCGCGTCTGGCTACCGCTACGGGCAGCGGGCCTACCTGATCCAGATGCGCCGCGAGGGATCGGGCACCTGGCTGTTGGACCCGATCGCCTGCCCCGATCTCTCACCTATCTCGGACGCCATCGCCGACGTGGAGTGGATCCTGCACGCTGCAACCCAGGACCTGCCCTGCCTGGCTGAGGTTGGCCTGCACCCGACCCAGTTGTTCGACACCGAGCTCGCGGGGCGTCTCATTGGGTTGCCTCGTGTTGGTCTGGCCGCCGTTGTGGAGCACTACCTGGGGCTGCACCTGGCCAAGGAGCACTCGGCGGTGGACTGGTCGACCCGACCCCTGCCTGAGCCGTGGTTACGTTATGCCGCCCTCGACGTCGAGGTTCTCGGTCAGGTCCGCGACCTGATGGCTGGCGACCTGGCCGCCCAGGACAAGACGCCCTGGGCCGAGCAGGAGTTCGACTCGCTGACCCGGTTCACCGGCCCACCCGTCCGGGTCGAGCCCTGGCGTCGCACCTCGGGGATGCACAAGGTCCGCAACCGCCGTGGCGCTGCCATGGTTCGTGAGCTGTGGCAGACGCGGGATGCCATCGCTGTCGAACGCGACACCGCGCCCGGGCGGGTTCTGCCGGATGCAGCCCTGATCGATCTGGCCATCAAGGGTCCCCGGACCCCTGCCGACATCCAGGACGGACCCGGCGCGCGGTCCGTGCGCAGGTACCAGCGCCAGTGGCTCAGCGCACTGGAGCGGGCGCGCCTGCTGCCTGAGGGCGACCTGCCCATTCTCACGCCGCGCTCCGATGGTCCACCACCAGCGCGAGCCTGGGCCGATCGCGACCCGGTTGCCGCCACCCGACTGGCTCAGGCCAGAGCCGCCCTCGCGGACTTCGCACTGGCCCGAAGCATCCCCGTCGAGAACATCCTCTCTCCGGACTCCGTGCGCCGGGTGCTGTGGTCTCCCCCGGCGGTCTCGACGATCGAGTCTGTATCCGAGGCCCTGTTCGCGCTGGGAGCCCGTCAGTGGCAGGTCGACATCGTCTGCCCCATCCTGGAAGAGGCCATCAACCGGCCGGTCGAGACAACGCCCTTGTGACTGTGACTGTTGATTGTTACCGGCCAGTAGCATTCCTAGGTTACTGACGGGTAGCATCGCTTTCGTCCATAGTTGTTCGACCGCCACGGAGCCGCTGTCCGCCACAGGACCGCGCTCATCCAGGGAGACCCCATGACCCGAGCTCTGCGCGATGTCGTCTTCGTCGAAGGGGTCCGCACGCCCTTCGGCAAGGCCGGCGAGAAGGGCATGTACGCCCAGACCCGCGCCGACGACCTCGTCATCAACTGCATCCGCGAGCTGCTGCGTCGCCATCCCGAGCTCCCGCCGGAACGGGTCGAGGAGGTCGCCATCGCGGCGACCACGCAGATCGGTGACCAGGGTCTGACCCTGGGCCGGGTCGCAGGTCTGCTGGCTGGTCTTCCGATCAGCACCCCCGGCTACTCCATCGACCGGATGTGCGCGGGCGGCATGACTGCGGTGACCAGCGTGGCCTCATCCATCGCCTTTGGCTCGGCTGAGATCGCCATCGCCGGAGGGGTCGAGCACATGGGCCGTCACCCGATGGGAGAGGGCGTCGACCCGAACCCTCGGATCATGTCTGAACGGATCGTCGACCCGTCGGCTCTCGTGATGGGGTCAACCGCCGAGAACCTGCACGACCGTTTCCCAGCACTTACCAAGACACGGTGCGATGCCTATGCCGTGGCTAGCCAGAGCAAGTTCGAGCAGGCGTTGACGGAGGGGCGGATCGAGCCCGACCTGGTCACGGTCGCGACTCGGCACACCGAGCTCGGCTACGGCCTGGCCACCCGGGACGAGCCGCCCCGACCGGGTACGACGATGGAGAACCTGGGCGCGCTCAAGACCCCGTTCCGCGCTCACGGCAACGTCACTGCCGGCAACAGCGCCGGCCTCAACGACGGGGCGACCGCCTGCATCATCGCCTCCGCGGATGCCGCCGCCGAGCTCGGACTACCGGTTCGGATGCGTCTGGTGGCGTACTCGTTCGTCGGGGTGGAGCCCGAGGTCATGGGCATCGGCCCCGTGCCCGCAACGGAGAAGGCGCTCAGACAGGCCGGCCTCGGCATAGCCGACATCGGCCTCTTCGAGCTGAACGAGGCGTTTGCTGTCCAGGTCCTCGCCTTCCTGGATCACTTCGGGATCGCGGACGACGACCCCAGGGTGAACAGGTACGGCGGCGCGATCGCTACCGGCCATCCCCTGGCGAGCTCCGGAATACGACTGATGACCCAGCTCGCCCGCCAGTTCGAGCAGGACCCGGGCGTGCGCTACGGCCTCACCGCCATGTGCATCGGCATCGGCATGGGTGGAGCCGTGATCTGGGAGAACCCGCACCACGTGGACTACGAGAAGGACGAGATGAACGAGC
>JBDTOA010000182.1:0-4371 GCA_039933475.1 Dermatophilaceae bacterium | reverse complement strand
GGGGTGAGGCGTCAAGCGCTCGGTCCGGACGAAAGTGGGCAGGCAGGCGAGGAGCCTCCAACGAAGTTGACTGCTAGGTGGGTACCTGATGGCAACGGACAGCGTGCACGCTGTGGTCATCTTCGGCGCGACCGGCGACCTCGCCAAGCTGGAGACCTTCCCTGCTCTGGTCGGACTGGTCGAGCGTGGCGTCCTGGACGTCCCGGTCGTCGGCGTGGCAAAGAGCGGATGGGGGCTCAAACAGTTCCGCGACTATGCCACGGCCTCCCTTCGGCTGAACAACATGGATCCGAGCAGCCCGGCAGCCGTCAAGCTCTTGGGTTTGCTGAGGTATGTCGACGGCGACCTGGATGAGGACGCGACCTACGCCGCCATGTCCACAGAGATGGGCACCGGGGAACGTGCACTGTTCTATCTCGAGGTGCCGCCTTTCCTGTTCGGGCGTATTGCGAAGGGCATCGCGGGCGCAGGGAGGGCCAAGGGTGCCCGGGTAATGGTGGAGAAGCCGTTTGGCTCCGATCTGGAGAGTGCTCAGAAGCTCAACGAGACCCTGCATCAGTACTTCAGCGAGGACGAGATCTTTCGGGTCGACCACTGGCTCGGCCTGGACCCGCTGGACGCCGTTCTCTTCGCACGGTTTGCTAACTCGGTGCTCGAGCCACTGCTCAACCGGGAGCACGTCGAAGGTATTCAGATCACGATGGCCGAGGCATTCGACGTCTCGGATCGGGGTCGTTTCTACGACCGCACGGGCGCCATCCGGGACGTGGTCCAGAACCATATGCTGCAAATACTCGCCAGCGTCCTGGCCGACCCGCCTGACGGATCCGGGCTCGGCGCCTGGCCTCAGTCGAAGTACCGGGTGATCGGGTCGCTGCGTCCGCTGACGCCGGAGCACACCGTGTTCGGACAGTACGACGGCTATCTGGATGTTGCGGGAGTAGCGCCAGGATCGACGACCGAGACCTACGCCGCCGTGCGACTCGCGCTTGACTCGTCACGATGGGCTGACGTGCCGATCGTCATCCGCGTCGGCAAGACCTTGCCAGTGACTGCAACCGAGGTCCTGATCCGGTTCCGCCCTGCCCGGTTCGACATCTTCGACGTGGCCGGATTCACCTCCAGCAACGCCTTGCGGTTCAGGATCTGGCCAGAGACCGAGGTGGGTCTCTCCCTGATGGGCAAGAAGCCGGGGGCCGGGTGGCTTGCCGAGGTCGAGGAGCTTTCCTTCGCCCAACAACTCGGATCGGACATGCGCCCCTACGACCGGCTGATCGGTGCCGCGCTGGACGGCGTCCGATTCCCGTTCGCCCGGCAGGACACGATCGAGGCCGCGTGGCGGGTCGTCGACCCGATCCTGAGCGGCGCAGTGCCCGTGCATCCATACGCGCAAGGCAGCTGGGGCCCGCAGGAAGCCGATGCGCTGCTGCCCAACGGTGATGCGTGGCATGACCCCGCCACGTGAGAACGGAGCGCAATGATGGGCGCGCGTTTGCACCAACAGCTGCTGCGCCGACTCAGCAGCCGGTCCGGAGCGGGGACGAGCCCCGCGCACCGGGTCGTCATCGTGGGTGGTGGATTCGCCGGTCTTTTCGCGGCCAGGGCACTGCGTCGCAGTCCCGTACAGGTGACGATGCTGGATCGATCTGCACACCATCTGTTCCAGCCCTTGTTGTACCAGTGCGCCACGGGAATCCTCTCCGAAGGCCAGATCGCGGCCCCGCTGCGCCAGCTCCTCAAACGGCACCCCCATGCCGACTTCGAGCTCGCTGAGGTCGTGGACATCGATGCCGACCGCCGCCATGTGGTTGCCACACGCCCCGGTGGCGAAACCTTCGAGCTGCCGTACGACGACCTGATCATCGCCGCCGGGATGCGACAGTCCTACTTCGGTCACAACGACTTCGCTCGATGGGCTCCCGGCATGAAGACACTCGAGGACGCCCTCACGATCCGTCGCCGGGTGTTCGGCGCCTTCGAGATGGCTGAGACAGCAACCGATCCGGCGGACCGTCGTCGCTGGCTCAGCTTTGCCCTGGTTGGCGGCGGCCCGACCGGCGTCGAGCTGGCCGGACAGATTCGCGAGCTCGCCACAAAGACCCTGAACAACGAGTTCCGCAAGCTCGACCCGGCCGACGCGCGCGTCCTGCTGTTCGACGGCGGCAAGGCACCATTGGCATCCTTTGGCCCTGAGCTCTCGGCTGACTCAGCTCAGGTGCTCGTGGACCACGGGGTAGAGCTGCACATGAGCTCGCGGGTCACGGAGGTCGATGGCGACGGGCTGGTCGTGCGTGCCAAAGATGGCAGCGAGACACGCTACGAGGTCGGTACCGTGCTGTGGACTGCAGGTGTTGAGGCGCCTCCGCTGGCCGCCGCCGTGGCGGCTGCAACAGGTGCCACGCAGGACAGAGCCGGCCGCATCGCGGTCACTGAGTCCCTGAACATTCCCGGCCACCCCGAGATATCGGTGGTCGGTGACCTGATGAGCCTGCGCACGCTCCCCGGAGTGGCTGAGGTAGCCATGCAGGGCGGGCTGTACGTTGGCCGCCGCATCCGTCGCCGGGTTCAGGGCCACCCACCCCGGGGCGCGTTCCGCTACTACGACCTCGGTTCCGCCGCGTACATCTCACGCGGGTATGCCGTGGTCTCCGCCGGCCCCCTGCGGCTCCACGGGTTCGCCGGCTGGGTTTCCTGGCTGATTATCCACATGGCTTTCCTCACCGGCTACCGAAACCGGCTCGGCGCAGTACTGACCTGGTGGATCGCCTTCACCCGGGACCGCCGCCGAGAGCGGGCGTTCACTACCGCAGCGGTGGGGCGTGCAGAGGATGTCTTCAGAGCGCGGACACCCCGAATTGCGCCCGATCCGGTCGCAGACTCCAGGCAGTGAGCGAGAAGGTCCGGAACCGCCACGGGTGAGCATGCGACCTGGGTGGGCTCCGATCGTTCTGTGAGGTCACCTACCATTGCGGCACCGTCCGTCGCGCACGCTTCCGCTCCCAACACCACGAGATGACACGCCATGAAGGCCGCCCTTCCCGCCACCCTGATCGTCGCCGCAGCCTTGCTCCTTACGGGATGCGGAGGAGACGCCACGCCCGCGATCGACTCGACGACTCAGGCCTCGACAACCAGCGCCACCACTGCAGTGCCAACGACCCCGCTGGGCAAAGATGCCGCCACGGCGAGCGCGATCAAGATCCAGGCTCTCGTCCCTTCTGCGGTCAACGTGGTCACCATCACGGCGAAGAACGACCCAAACCCCCTGTTCGGCAAACCTGGGGCGTACATCTCAGCCGCGGTGATCTACGAAAAGGTCAACCAGTGCACCACCCTGGTGGTCGCCTGCGGCGCAAAGGTTGAGGTGTACAAGTCGGCGGCCGAGGCGACGGCGCGGACGAACTATCTTCTTGGGGTGAAGAAGTCTGGAATGATTCCAGGCGGTGAGTACGACTACCTGCGCGGTGTTGCCGTGCTGCGGGTGTTTGGTGGCGTCAAGGCGTCGGTGGCGGAGGATTATCAGAGCGCCTTCGGTGGGGAGCTGGCCAAGGCCGGGCCCACGACCGGGACGGCGCACCCCACGTCCTAGAGACAGACGGCGTCCGGTTCGTGGTGCTCACAGGACGGCAGCCCCTCACCAGTGGGGTAACCAGTGAAGTTTCATGACACGGGTGAGCGCGGCAGTTGCGTCAAGGCTGACCCATGCGTTGGGCAAGAACTGGCAAAGTTGCCCGAACAGACGATGCGGGTAGCCGCGAACCGGCTCAGCCTAGAGACAGGGGGACGCGGCAGCGCTCCGATACCTCGGGGGTGAAGGAGCGCTGCCGTGCCGCAACACCGCGGACGACCATCCGAGTTAAGAGCATGTGAAGAACTCGTCATGCCACAGACTGGGTCTGTGTCCTCTGCCACGATTAACCGAGACGCGTCCCCGCCGTACACCCCCTGATACCGCGGGGGCGCGCCTCCCACTCACTGCCTGCCCACTCTTTCGAGCTCGTGGGGGCGCCCGCTACGCCAATGAGCGTGGGTGGACTACGTCGGCTGACGGTGTTCCCTCTGGGACACGACTCGGACACTTGAGCAACATGGCCCGAGCCTGGGCCCCGAGCAACCAGGGGAAAGCATGCGAGAGTCTTTGACGGGGCAGCGCCGCCACGGCGTCAACGGGTCGAGAACGAGTAGACGGCCGTTTTTGGTTGCCCTGCTACCGGTTGTCGTTGGCGCGGCCACCGCGCTCTCGTGGGTGGGGCCACCCGCCGAGGCCGCGGTCGGCGGGCCGGTCGGAACCACACCAGCCTCGTTCACCCCGAGCCTGGCGACCAGTGGGACTGACGGCTCGGTGGAACAGGTGCGGCAGCTGGTGCCGTG
>JBDTOA010000181.1:0-4377 GCA_039933475.1 Dermatophilaceae bacterium | reverse complement strand
TGCGGTGGCCGCATGGAGGGGATCGGTCACGATCCCGAACTCGCCTCCATAGCCGACCGTCAGCCGACAACAGGGTGAGGGCCAGTCCGGTCGGCGCCAGCTCCTCGGTCCTAGTGGTTGTGGTCCGCGTGCTCCCACCAGGTCACTGTTGCTGCAATGGCCGCTGCCCCCACGGCCACGACCCCGGCGATGCTCAAAGGCCCTGGCCCCGCCTGATCTGGGCCGGCGACGCCACTGAGCAACGAGGGGACCGACCAAGGGAACCACGCTCCGAATCCGAGCGCGGCGATCACCTGGGCGGCGAACAGGCTGACAAACATGGCCCCCACTGCGGCGAGGTAACCACGGCCGATACTGGCCGCCAACCCGTACGTCGTGGTCAGGGCGAGGGTCAGCAAGGTCGTGGCAACGACGGTCCCCAGTCCCCGCAGTGCGGTATCTGCCGACCAGCCGGGCAGGTCCAGGATGGCCCCAAGCAACAGGCTCAGCACGACCAAGTGCACGGTCAGAAGGAGGCACCAGCCGGCGGCGACGACCAGCTTGGCCACGACCACTGCGCTGCGCGCGGTCGGAAGGGCGAGCAGGTCCTTGGCTGTGCGATCGGAGAACTCGCGGCCGAAGAGCCAGATGATGACCATGCCGAAAACGAGTAGACCGCCGACGGCGGCAATCTGTGCGATGAAGGCGAAGTAGCCGGCCCAGTCTGCAGTGCCCCCAGCGAGCTGGGCCTTGGTCCCGAGCAGACCCAGCGACCGGGCGCGCTCGGGGTCCTGAAGAACGAACATGAAGAACCCGCCGACCAAACCAGCCACGGTGAACGCGGCAACGGTCACCCACGGCAGCAGGGAGCGCCGGACCTTCAGCAGCTCAGCCCAAAGCGCGGCAGCGATCTCACCGAGCACGAGGAGCCTCCCGGACGACGTCGGCCGTCGATGTCACCAGCCGCAGGAAATAGGTCTCCAAGTCCTCTTCGACAGTCGCGATCCGAGTCGGCGGCTCGCCTCCGCGAACCAGTGCCGCCGACACCAGCTCGGGGTGCTCCAACGCCCTGATGTCATCAAGAACCAGCACTCGGCTGTCAGCAGGAACCGCACCGCAAGCCGAGTTGCTTGCCTCGAAGCCGGCTTCGCTCAGGGTCCGCGCAGCCCGAACGATGTCCCGGGCACCCACCTCAAGGCGGGTACGAACCCGCGACGCAAGGGCGTCGGCGTCGAACTCATCCACGAGCCGGCCCTGATGCAGCACGCCGATGCGAGTGGCCACCCGGGCAACCTCGGCAAGACGGTGACTGGACAGGAACACAGTCACGCCCTGGTCTCTGGCCAGGTTCACCAACAGGTCGCGGACCTCCACCACGCCGGCCGGGTCGAGGCTGTTCACCGGTTCATCAAGCAGCAGCAACGACGGCCGGTGCAGGAACGCCTTGGCCAGTCCGAGCCGCTGCACGTTGCCCAAGGAAAGCGCGCGAGCCCGGCGGCCCGCGTACGGGCGCAGGCCAAACAGGTCTATTGCGTCGTCGACGCAGGATTGATCGTCGACCTTGCGCAGCCGGCGAACGACCTCGAGGTTCTCCCGGACGGTGAGCTCGGGGTAGGCCGAAGGTGACTCCACGAGGTAGCCGACCTGGGACCACACAGAGCGGTCGCCCACCCGCTACCCGGTCACCTCGAGACTCCCGGTCGTCGGGCGCACCATCCCCAGCAGCATACGAATCAGAGTGGTCTTGCCGGCGCCGTTCAGACCCAACAGGGCATAGATCTCGCCGGGCTGGACGTCCAGGGTGACGTCATCGACCGCGACGACCTGGCCGTAGTGCTTGGACACATCACGGACGGTGATGACTGGCGTGCTCATCGGTGGGGCCCCCTCGTCAACTGACCTAATGCCACGAAGGCAGCGTCAACGAGCGATGGCAGGTCACCGCCCTCACGCGCCCATCGCCCGACGGCGACCTCGAGGGCCGCGGCGCAGGTCGAAGCGGCCACCTCGATGGTCAGGTCGGTGTCACTGAGACCACTTCGCTTCGCCAGGGCACTCGTCAGGTGCGTGACGAGGCTGTCCTGCTGCTCGCGGGAACGGGCCTTGAGCCCAGGCACGGACAGGATGAGCGCCGTGCGTTGGCGAATCGCTTCGATATCGCCTTGGTAGACGACGGCCATCGCATCGGCCAGCCCTCGCCTCACGGCTGTGAGCGAGGACTCGCGGGCGGGCCGGGCGCGAATCGCATCAGCGATCAGCGGGTCGTAGCCGTCTTGGAGGACGATGTCCTCCTTGGTGGCGAAGTAGCGGAACAAAGTCGCCGGGGCCACCTCGGCGGCTGCGGCGATCTGTTCACAGGTCGTGCCCTCATAACCCCGGATGGCGATCAGACGCAGCGCCTCCTGCTGGATCGTCTTACGGGTCCGTTCCTTCTTGAGCTCTCGCAGACCGGACATCCTAACGACCTTTCAGAGAGTCACTCTACTATGAGAGTATCTCTCCTATTTATCGGACGGTCAAGCCCCGTCATGACGAATTGACCACTGCCGTTCGTGGTTGGGATCAGTGGGTCCGTTTGCGGCCGGGGATCACAAAGCCGGTTTCGTACGCCATGACGACTGCCTGGGCCCGCTCGGCGAGATCGAGCTTGCTGAGGATACGAGCCACGTGCGCCTTGACCGTGCTCACACCGACCACCAGCTTGGTGGCGATGTCGATGTTCGACAGGCCTTCGGCGAGCAGGCTAAGGGCGTCGAGCCGCGCCCCGCACAGGTGGTTCCTGGTTGCGGGCTCTTGACCGGGAGGTTCGACGCGTCCTAGCGTGCGAATTCGTGGTCCATCCCCGTCGAGAGGAAGCCTGCGATGACACTGACTCGATTGGAAGACGCGCTGGATGACCTGCGGCGTCAGGTGACAGGGCGGGTGGTGGCCAGTGGGGACCCTGACTACGACGGGGCCCGGGAAGTATGGAACGCCATGATCGACCGGAAGCCGGCGGCAGTTGTGCGCGCAGCGGACGTGGGCGACATCGCTCCGACTATCGCCTTCTGCCGCGCCCGCGGGCTGGACCTGGCGGTTCGCGGCGGAGGCCACAACGTCGCAGGCGCCGGCACCGTCGATGGCGGGATCGTGCTGGACTTGGGCGACCTGACGGCGGTGTCTGTCGACATGGCATCGCGAACCGTTCGGGTACAGGGCGGAGCTACCTTGTCGCATATCGATGCGGCCACTGCGCCCCACGGGTTGGTCGTGCCGGTCGGAGTGGTGTCCGGCACCGGTATCGGCGGGCTGACCCTGGGAGGAGGTTTGGGGTGGCTGACCCGCGCATACGGGCTCGCAGCCGACAACCTGGTTGCCGTAGAGGTTGTGACCGCAGACGGACAAATGGTGACGGCGGACCAGCGAGAGAACCCCGACCTGTTCTGGGCGGTGCGCGGTGGTGGCGGCAACTTCGGCGTGGTCTCTGCCTTCACCTTCCGTGCTCATGAGCTGGGCCCGCAGGTTTATGCCGGCAACTTCATGTACGGCCAGGATCGCTGGCGTCAGGCATGGGCGGGGCTCGAGGAGTGGACCCGGGACCTGCCCAGCTCGATGACGGCGATCACCACCACCTTGACGCCTCCGCCCATGATGGGGGTCGGCGACGAGCCGATGTTGATCATCGGGTTTGCCTGGGCGTCGCCGAACCACGCTGCCGGCGAAGCTCTCGCCGACAAGCTCCGCGCGCTCGCGCCCCCGGACATCGAAGAGGCCGGCGACGTGGGATGGGTCCAGTGGCAGTCAGGGTTCGACCCATACTTCCCCAAGGGGGTTCGCGCCTACTGGCGCAACACCTCTTTCGACCGGCTCGACGAGGACGTCATCGACGTGCTCGTCCGGCGAGGGTCCGAGCAGACGTGGCTGGGCACCGCCTTTGACGTGCACCACTTGGGCGGCGCCTTCGGTGAGGTCGCGGAGGATGCCACCCCGTTCCCCAACCGCAGCTCACGGTTCTGGATCAACACATATGGGTTCTGGAACGACGCAGCCGACGACGATGCCCGGGTTGCCTTCGTGCGTGCCATGTCCGCGGACATGGAGCCTTTCGCCACCGGCGGCCAGTACACCAACTTCCAGAGCCAGGAGAACGCCGGACACCGATCACTCGATCCGCGCGAGGTATTCGGGGAGAAGAAGTACGCGCGCCTGGTGGCGGCGAAACGGCGCTACGACCCTGAGAACGTCTTTCATATCAACCACAACATCCCACCAGACTGACTGGCTGCGCGGCCCACATACCTTCCCTGCCCTTCCCAGGTTGCCGGCTGTGACTGGGACGTCTTCGGGCACGTGCCGCCAGACATCCCGGGTTGCCCGCCATAACCGGGACGTCTTCGGGCACGTGCCGCCAGACGTCCC